>JBKBXH010000301.1:0-2192 GCA_046313655.1 Thermomonas sp.
ACCCACGAGGCGCTGGGCGAGCTGTACACCCCGCTGCACCCGGCGGTGCTGCGGGTGCTGCGCGACGTGGTCCGCACCGGCCAGCGCCGCGGCCGCCCGGTCACGGTCTGCGGCGAGATGGCCGCGGACCCGCGGCTGGTGCCGCTGCTGCTGGCGCTGGGGCTGACCGAGCTGAGCCTGCACCCGGCGACCTTGCTGGAGGTGCGGCAGGCGATCCGCCGCTGCGATCTTGGCCGCCTGCGCGCTGCTGCGCCGGCGCTGCTGCGCGCGCGCCAGCGCGCCGCGATCGAGGACTGGGTGGCCGCCTGGCTGCCAGAGGCCCCGTGAGCCGGGCGCGCCCCGCGGTCGCCTGCACCGACGCATCGGCGGCGCGGCATCTCTGGCAGACTAGGCGTGGGGCAACGCCGGCGGAATGCGGCCAGCCCGCGCCCACTCGCGCGCCAGGGACAGTTCCGGGGACATGAGCCAAGTACCGATCCGCATGGATGCCGCCCGCCCGCTCAGGGAGGACGATCTCGAAGTCGGCAAGCCGCTGGTGCTGCCGGTGTACGACCGTTCGGGCGCGCTGCTGATGCCGCAGGGGGCGCTGGTCGAGAACGAGGAGCAGCGCCGGATGCTGCTGCAGCGGGGCAACCTGGTGCCGCTGGCGCGGCGCGCGCCGGCCGCCGTGGATGCGCCGCCGGCGACCACCATCGAGGCGATGAACCAGCTCCACCGCGACATGGCCATGCTGCACCGGCGCCTGCTCTCCGGCACCGCGGCCGGCGTGCAGGAGCGGGTGGCGCAGCTGATCACCTGCATCGAAACCCACCTGGCGCAGGATGCCGACGCCGCGCTGGCGTCCATGCAGATGCAGCTGGACCCGGCCAACCACGCCGCGCGCCAGGCGCATGCGGCCATCATCTGCGTGTTCGCCACCCGGGCGATGGGGATGGAGGCGGCAACCGCGCGCGCGCTGGCGGGCGCGGCGCTGACCTATGACCTCGCCCTCGGCCCGCTGGCAGCCCAGCTCAACGGCCAGAGCGAGCGCCTGAGCTACACCCAGCTGGCGCAGGTGCGCGCGCACCCGGAGGTGGGCCTGCGCCTGCTGGAAGCCGCGGGCATTACCGACCCGGTGTGGGTGGACGCGGTGCTGCACCACCACGAACGCCTGGATGGCTCCGGCTATCCGCATGGCCTGCGCGGCGCGGCCATCCGCGAGCCGACCCGGCTGCTGGCGATCATCGACATCTACACCGCGATGCTGCGCCCGCGGGTGTACCGCGACGCGCTGCCGGCACGGATGGCGCTGCGCAGCATCTTCCTCGAGCGCGGCAAGCAGGTGGACGAGGGGCTGGCGATGATGCTGGTCAAGGAACTGGGCGTGTATCCGCCCGGGACCCTGGTGCGGCTGGCCAACGATGAAGTGGGGATCGTCCTGCGCCGCGGCGAGGATGCCGCGCATCCGCAGGTGGCGCGGCTGGTGGCCGCCGATGGCGCGCGCGGCGGCGAGCACGTGCTGCGCGACACCCGCCAGCCGGAGTACCAGATCCTCGATTCGGTGCCCTACGACCGCGTGCCCGGAGTGCTGGCGCAGGCCGCTGCGCTGTGGGGCTAGCCGCGCGCGGCGCTCAGGCGCCGCGTTCCGCGACGAAATTGGCCAGCCGTACGAAATCGGCGACCGCCACCTGCTCGGCACGTGCGTCCGCGCGCAGGCCGGCGGCTTCGATCGTGGCCGTGTCGGCTACGCCCTGCAGCGCGTTGCGCAGGGTCTTGCGGCGCTGCCCGAACGCGGCGCGCACGACGTGGGCGAACATCTCGCGGTTGCGCACCGCGATCGCACTGGCCGGCTTCGGCACCAGCCGCACCACCGCGGAGTCCACCTTGGGGGCCGGCCGGAACGCGCCGGGCGGCACCGTGAACAGCGGCGTCACCGCGCAATAGGCCTGCAGCATCACGCTGAGGCGGCCATAGACCTTGCTGCCCGGCCCGGCGGCCATGCGCTCCACCACTTCCTTCTGCAGCATGAAGTGCATGTCGCGGATCGCGCCGGCGTGGTCCAGCGCATGGAACAGGATCGGCGAGGACAGGTTATAGGGCAGGTTGCCGGCCAGCCGGATCTGCCCGTGGGCGTCGCCGCCGCGCGCGGCCAGCGCGGTGAAGTCCACGCCGAGCACGTCGCCTTCGATCAGGTGCAGGCGCCCGTGCGCCGC
>JBKBXH010000302.1:0-2191 GCA_046313655.1 Thermomonas sp.
CGGCGGTTGCTGGGGCTGGTCGGCCCGTACCGCGGGGTGCTGCTGCTGGCGCTGCTGGGGCTGGTGGTGGAAGGCGCGGCCGCGGGCGCGTTCGGCGTGCTCACCAAGCCGATGGTCGACGAGACCTTCGTCGCCCACAACCGCGAGTTCGGCATCCTGCTGCCGCTGGCCATCGTCGGCATCTTCGTGGTGCGCGGCATGGCCGGCTACCTCACCGACCTGTACATGGCCAAGGCCGCGCGCGGGGTGGCGCGCGACATGCGCGTGCGCGCGATGGACAAGTACCTGCGCCTGCCGGGGCTGCGCTTCGACGGCGAGCCAGTGCCGTCGATGCTGGTGCGGCTGGGCTCCGACAGCGACCAGGTGGCGCAGGCGGTGGTGGATTCCGGCAAGGTCATGCTGCAGCAGTCGCTGCAGGTGGTGGCGATGCTGGCGGTGATGCTGTACGCCAGCTGGCGGGTGACGCTGGCGGTGCTGCTGCTGGGGCCGCTGATCGCGTGGATGATGGACAAGGTGGGCCGCCGCTACCGGCGCTACGGGCACAAGGTGCAGGAGACCTCGGCGCAGATGATGCTGGCCGCCGACCAGGCGCTGTCCAACCAGCAGGAAGTGAAGGTGTACGGCGCGCGCGAGATGGAGATGGCGCGCTATTCACGGCTGGCCGACGACAACCTGCGCCTGAGTCTGAAGGTGGAGGCCACCCGCAGCATCTCCTCGGCGGTGGTGCAGCTGACCGGCGCGGTGGGGCTGGCCCTGCTGCTGTTCTTCGCCGGCCGCGAAGCGCTGGCCGGGCGCCTGACCGCGGGCGGCTTCGTGCAGCTGATGATCTCGATGCTGGCGATCATCCCGGCGCTGAAGCAGCTGACCAACGTGCAGGGCATGCTCCAGCGCGGCGTGGCCTCGGCCGAGCGCCTGTTCCACGTGCTGGACGCCGAGGACGAGGTGGATACGGGCACCCGCCCGCTGCAGCGCGCGCAGGGCCTGGTCGAGTTCCGCGACGTGCAGCTGCATTACCCCGGGCAGGCCCGGCCGGCGCTGTCCGGGATCAGCTTCACCGCGCGCCCGGGCACGGTGACCGCGATCGTCGGCCGTTCCGGCAGCGGCAAGTCCAGCCTGGCCAAGCTGATCCCGCGCTTCTACGACCCCGACGGCGGGCAGATCCTGCTGGACGGGCATCCGCTGCCCGAGTACCGCCTTGCCGACCTGCGCCGGCAGCTGGCGATGGTCGGCCAGCAGGTCATGCTGTTCGACGGCAGCGTGGCCGAGAACGTGGCCTACGGCGAGTTGCAGCAGGCCTCGCCGGAGGACGTGCAGCGGGTGCTGCGCGGGGCGAATGCGATGGAGTTCGTGGCCGATATGCCGCAGGGCGCCGACACCCACATCGGGGTCAAGGGCGGGCGCCTGTCCGGCGGCCAGCGCCAGCGCCTGGCGATCGCCCGCGCGATGCTCAAGGATGCGCCGGTGCTGATTCTGGACGAGGCCACCGCGGCGCTCGACAACGCCTCCGAGCGGCTGGTGCAGGATGCGCTGGCGCACCTGATCCCGGACCGCACCACCCTGGTGATCGCGCACCGGCTGTCCACCGTGGAGCATGCCGACCAGATCCTGGTGCTGGACGAGGGGCGGCTGGTGGAGCAGGGCACCCATGCCGAACTGCTGGCGCGTGGCGGCGTGTACGCGCACCTGTACGCCATGCAGTTCCGGGAGACCGGCGCTTGAGCCCGCGGCGCATGCCGCGCACGCCCCCCTGGTGGTTCGACGGCAGCCCGCCACCGGCCTGGGCGCGCCTGCTGGCGCCGGTGTACGCCGCGCTGGTGGCGTTGCGCCGCATCGGCTACCGGCGCGGCTGGCTGCGCCGCCGGCATCCGGGGGTGCCGGTGGTGGTGGTGGGCAACCTGGTCGCCGGCGGCAGCGGCAAGACCCCGCTGGTGCTGGCACTGGTGGAGCACCTGCGCGCCGCGGGCTGGGCGCCCGGGGTCGCCAGCCGCGGCCACGGCCGCTATGCGCCGGGCATCCCGTGCTGGGTGGAGGCGAACATGCCGGCCGCGCTCTGCGGCGACGAGCCGCTGCTGATCGCGCAGGCCACCGGCGCGCCGGTGCGGGTGGACCGCGACCGCGTGGCCGCCGCGCTGTGCCACGAGCCGCCCAGCCAGGTGTCCAGCGTCAGCACGCTGCGCAAGAAGAAGCGGCT
>JBKBXH010000303.1:0-2189 GCA_046313655.1 Thermomonas sp.
GGCGATTTAGAGTTCGGGGCATCCATTGCGCGCAAGGTGCCGGCCTGAAACCACGGCCCGGCGCGCTAGAATCCGCGGACGATCAACATCATTGGAGTCGAGCATGGATGCCCCGTTGCACGTCGTGATCCTGGCCGCGGGCGAGGGCAAGCGCATGCGCTCGGCCATTCCGAAGGTGCTGCAGCGGATCGCCGGGCGCCCGATGCTGGCCCACGTGGTCGAGGCGGCGCGTGCGCTGGAGCCGGCCGGGGTGCACCTGGTGTACGGGCATGGTGGCGCGCAGGTGCGGGAGGCGTTCGCCGACCAGCCGGACCTGCACTGGGTCGAGCAGGCACGCCAGCTCGGCACCGGGCATGCGGTGCAGCAGGCGATGCCGGCGATCCCGGCCGGGGCGCGGGTATTGGTGCTGTATGGCGACGTGCCGCTGATCACCGCGCACACCCTGCGCCGCCTGTTGCAGTCGCCGCGACCGCTGGCGGTGCTGGCGGCGGAGCTGCACGATCCCAGCGGCTACGGGCGGATCGTGCGCGATTCCGAGGGCCACGTCGCGGCGATCGTGGAGCACAAGGACGCCGACGCCGAGCAGCGCCGCATCCGGCTGGTGAATACCGGGGTGATCGCCGCCGAGGGGGATTCCCTGCGCCGCTGGCTGGACGGCCTGCGCAACGACAATGCGCAGGGCGAGTACTACCTCACCGACGTGTTCGCCGCCGCTGCGCGTGAATTCGCGGCGGCAGAGGTGGTGGTGGTCGAGGACCCGCTGGAGACCGAAGGGGCGAATGATCCCTGGCAGCTGGCGCAGCTGGAGCGCGCCTACCAGCGCCGGCAGGTGCGTGCGCTGTGCGCGCAGGGCGTGCGGGTGGCGGATCCAGCGCGGATCGACATCCGCGGCACGGTGCGCGCCGGCCAGGATGTCGAGCTCGACGTGGACGTGGTGCTGGAGGGCGAGGTCGAACTCGGCGACGGCGTGCGCATCGGCCCGTTCTGCCGCCTGCGCGACGTGCGCATCGCCGCCGGTAGCGAGATCCGCGCCCACTGCGACATCGAGGGCGCGCAGATCGGCCCGGCCGCGCAGATCGGCCCGTATGCGCGCCTGCGCCCCGGCAGCGTGCTGGCCGCCGGCGTGCACGTGGGTAATTTCGTGGAAACCAAGAACGCGCGCATCGGTGAGGGCAGCAAGGCCAACCACCTGAGCTACCTCGGGGATGCCCAGGTCGGTGCCGGGGTGAACATCGGCGCCGGCACCATCACCTGCAATTACGACGGCGCCAACAAGTCCACCACCACGATCGCCGACCGCGCCTTCATCGGTTCCAACAGCGCGCTGGTCGCGCCGGTCACGATCGGCGAGGGGGCCACCATCGGCGCCGGTTCGGTGATCGGCAAGGATGCGCCGGCGGGCAAGCTGACGGTGGCGCGTGCCAAGCAGGTGACGGTCGAAGGTTGGCAGCGGCCGCTGAAGAAGGCCCCGCGCTGACGGCGTGGGCGCGGCCGCTGCAGCGTGCGGTTCAGGCCATCAGGCCGGCAGCAGCAGCGACACGCACAGCCCGCCGCCTTCGCGGTTGAGCAGGGCGATGCGCCCGCCGTGGGCTTCGGCGATCTCGCGCGCCAGCGCCAGCCCCAGGCCGGTGCCGTTGCGCTTGGTGGAATAGAACGGCAGCAGCGCGTTGGCGAGCACCGCCTCGTTCATGCCGCTGCCGCGGTCCAGCACCTCGATCCGCCAGCCGTCCGCCAGCCGCCGCACCGACAGCCGCACCGCGTCCTCCGGCGAGCCGGATTCGTGCGCGTTCTTAAGCAGGTTGATCAGGGTCTGCTCCAGCTGCGCGGCGTCGAAGCGGGCGATCCCGTCCACCGGCGAGAGGTCGGCGGTGAACACCACCTGCGCGCGCAGCTGTTCGATGAAGCGGCTCCACTCCACCGGGGCCAGCCGGGGCGCGGGCAGCTTGGCGAAGCGCGCGTAGTCGCGGATGAAGCCTTCCAGGTGGCGGGCGCGCTCCTCGATCGTGGTCAGCGCCGCCGGCAGGCGCTCGTGCTGGCCGCGGCGCAGTAGCTCCGCGCCGGAATGCGCGAGCGAGGCGATCGGCGCCAGCGAGTTGTTCAACTCGTGGCTGATGACGCGGATCACCTTCTTCCAGGTCTGCACTTCCTGCCGGCGCAGCTCGGCGGTGAGCTGGCGCAGCAGGAAGCTG
>JBKBXH010000304.1:0-2162 GCA_046313655.1 Thermomonas sp.
GACGATCGCCGGCAGCTTCAGCTCGATGGTCTCGAGGGTGGAGAAGCGTTCGCCGCAGGCTTCGCAGCCGCGGCGGCGGCGGATGGTGGCGCCGTCCTCGCTGACCCGCGAGTCAAGGACGCGGGTATCGGCATGCTGGCAGAACGGGCAGTGCATCGGCCGCGGTCACTCCTGGCTGCCGCCACCGCTGCCGGAATCGCCGCCGCTGCCGCCGCCGGAATCACCGCCACCGCGCCGGACCGGGCGGAACGAGATCGGCACCGCCAGCACGCTGGTGACCGGCTTGCCGTCGATCGTGGCCGGCTCGAAGCTGGCGTTGCGCAGGACGCGCTTGGCGGCGATCGTGAACGCGCCGTCGGAGATGCACACCGCCTCCGACGCCAGCGGCTTGCCGTCGGCACCGACCAGCACCGCCACCACCACCGTGGCCGGCTTGCCTTCCAGCCCGCGCGGCGGGATCACCTTGGCGCTGCTGACCACCTTCGGCGGGGTGTGCGAGGCAGTCATCTCCGGCGCGGCCGGCCAGGCATCGCCGAACACCTGGGCCATGGTCTTGCCCTCGAACGGCTGCAGGTCGCCGCGGCGGCAGGTGACCGGCAGGTCGCGCGCGCCGGGGGTGCTGTAATCGGTATTGCTGCTCCAGCGCGGCGCGGGCGACTGCGCCTGCGCGGTGGCGGCGGCCACGGCAAGCCCGGCGAGGGCGGCGGCAAGCAGGAAGCGGGACTTGGGCATGGCGGTGTCCTTGCGGGAATGGATCAACGATAGACCGGGAACTGCCGGCACTGCTGCTCGACCTTGGCGCGCACGCCGGCGATCACGGCTTCGTCCTCGGGGGCGTCGAGCACGTCGCAGATCCATCCGGCCAGCGCCTCGCAGTCAGCTTCCTTGTAGCCACGGGTGGTCACCGCGGGCGTGCCGATGCGCAGGCCGGAGGTGACGAAGGGCTTGCGCGGGTCGTTCGGCACCGAGTTTTTGTTGACGGTGATGTGCGCCCTGCCCAGCGCCTCCTCGGCCTGCTTGCCGGACACGTCCTTGCCGATCATGTCCACCAGCATCAGGTGGTTCTGCGTCCCACCCGACACGATCTTGTAGCCGCGCGCGATGATGACCTGCGCCATCGCCTGCGCGTTCTTCACCACCTGCTGCTGGTAGTCCTTGAACGCCGGCTCCAGCGCCTCCTTGAACGCCACCGCCTTGGCCGCGATCACGTGCATCAGCGGGCCGCCCTGGATGCCGGGGAAGACGATGGACTGCAGCTTCTTCTCCAGTTCCTCCGCCTGCTCGCCCATGCCGGCGCGGCTGGCGACGATGATCCCGCCGCGCGGGCCGCGCAGGGTCTTGTGGGTGGTAGAGGTCACCACGTGCGCATGCGGCAACGGGCTGGGGTACACGCCGGCGGCGACGAGGCCGGCCACGTGCGCCATGTCCACGAACAGGTACGCGCCCACCTTGTCGGCGATGGCGCGGAAGCGCGCCCAGTCCACCACCTGCGAGTAGGCGGAGAAGCCGGCCACGACCATCTTCGGCTTGTGCTCCAGGGCGAGGCGCTCGACTTCGTCGTAGTCGATCAGGCCGGCATCGTTGACGCCGTACTGCACCGCGTTGAACAGCTTGCCGGAGGCGTTGACCTTGGCGCCGTGGGTCAGGTGGCCGCCGTGCGCCAGCGACATGCCGAGGAGGGTGTCGCCCGGCTGCAGCAGCGCGAAATACACGGCCTGGTTGGCTTGCGAGCCGCTGTGCGGCTGCACGTTCGCATAGTCCGCGCCGAACAGCTGCTTACAGCGCTCGATGGCAAGCTGCTCGGCGATATCCACGTACTCGCAACCGCCGTAGTAGCGCTTGCCTGGATAGCCTTCGGCATACTTGTTGGTGAGCTGGCTGCCCTGCGCTTCCATCACCCTGGGGCTTGCGTAGTTCTCCGAGGCGATCAGCTCGACGTGGTCTTCCTGGCGCCGGTTTTCCGCGGCGATCGCCTGGGCGAGCTCGGGGTCGAAAGCGGCAAGCGTGTCGGCACGGGAGAACATTCGGGCGGCTCCGGGGAAGGCGTGGGGAATTCGCCGATTGTAGCCCGCAGGAACGCTTCAAGCAGCGCGCCGCGGTAGCGCCCACGCGGCAACAGCAGCGACAGCCGGCGACGCAGGAAGGGTTGCAGGAACGGCGTG
>JBKBXH010000305.1:0-2151 GCA_046313655.1 Thermomonas sp.
GTTGACCACCACCTGGCCGTCGACCTGGATCCCGCCGTGCTCGGTCACCGCCCGGCGCAGCCCCACTTCGGCCATCACCAGCGCCATCAGGGTGAGCAACAGGGAAATGCCGCCGGCCCAGATCGGCGCCCAGAAGAAACCGCCGCGGTGTTCCCAGAACTCGCGCTTGAGCAGCAGCTTCAGCTTGTGGGTGGCGTGCGGCGGGGTGCGCGCGGGCGCGCGCGGGGCGGCCTCGAAGCCGTCCATGTCGGTGCGGGCGTTCATGCGTAGGTTCCTTTCATGGTGGCGACGAACAGGTCGGCCAGGCCGGGGGTGCGGGTTTCGCCCAGTTCCGCCAGGCGCGCCGGGTCGGCGCCCTCGAACAGCATCACGGTCTTGCCGAAGGGCAGGCTGCGCTCGTCGATCGGCTGCAGCGCGCGCGCGGCCTCCAGCCGGTCGGCGTTCACCAGGACCTCGGCGTAGCGCTCGCCGAGGCTGTCCATCGCCGCGTCCAACACCACCTTGCCGTCGCGGATGAACATCACGTCGGTCAGGATGTGCTCGATCTCCTCGACCTGGTGGGTGGTGACCAGGATGGTCTTGCCCTCGTCGAAGTAGTCCTCCAGCAGGCGCTGGTAAAACTGCTTGCGGTAGAGGATGTCCAGGCCGAGGGTGGGCTCGTCCAGCACCAGCAGGCGGGCGTCGATCGCCATCACCAGCGCCAGGTGCAGCTGCACGATCATGCCCTTGGACATCTCGCGCACCTTCATCCCCGGCTTGAGCTGGGTGCCTTCCAGGAAGCGCTGGCAGCGCGCGGCATCGAAGCGCGGGTGCACCCCGGCGACGAATTCGATCGCCTGCGCCACCGTGATCCAGCGCGGCAGCACGGCCACGTCGGCGATGAAGCAGACATCGTTCATCAGTTCGTCGCGCTGGGTGCGCGGATCCTTGCCCAGCACCTCGAGCCGGCCCTCGAACGGGATCAGGCCGAGGATCGCCTTGAGCGCGGTGGTCTTGCCGGCGCCGTTGGGGCCGATCAGGCCCACGATCCGGCCGACCGGGATCTCGAAGCGGGCGTCGTCCAGCGCCAGCTTGTTCTTGTAGGCCTTGCGCAGGCCGCTGGCGGAGACGATGGGAGCGGTCATGGTGGCGTTCACTTGGTCCCCCGGGTCTGCTTCGGATCCAGCAGTTCATCGATGCTCAGGCCCAGGCGCTGGATGCGTTCCAGCACCAGCGGCCATTCCTCGCGCAAGAAGCGCTCGCGCTCGCTCTGCAGCAGGCGCGCGGCGGCGCCATCGGTGACGTACATGCCAAGTCCCCTGCGTTTTTCGACGAGTTGGTCGTCCGCGAGCTCCTGGTAGGCGCGCGAGACGGTGATCGGGTTCAGCTGGTATTCGGCGGCCACCTGCCGTACCGAAGGCAGGGCATCGCCCGGCTTCAGCACGCCGTCCAGCATCATCGCGATCACGCGCTCCTTCAGCTGGCGGTAGATGGGAGCGCCATCGCTCCATTCGACGGCGGCCATGGCTCAGCTCCGCGGCGAGAAGGAGAAGAACGGCATCCGCACCGACTGCCGCGACGTGCGCGCGGCGGCGCGGGCGGGTGGTGCGTCCAGCGCGGGCGCGAGGCCGGCCAAGGCGGTGTCCTGCAGCGGCGCGTCCTGCGCCAGCGATGCCGGGGCGGAGGGAGTGGCCGGGGTGCTGGCCAGCAGCGCGATGACGAACAGCGCGCTGGAGGCCAGGGCTGCCATCAGGGAGTTGTGGAGCTTGCGGTTCATGGTGAACGTCCTGCTCTGGGTGTTCGGTGTTGTAGGCAACTATAACACTAGGATTTTGCCTGTCAACCCGCGTTCGGCCCAACCAAAGACAGGAGGGGTAGGGGCGGCGGCGCGAGAAGGATTGCCGCTGCCGGGCCGGGGAACGACAATGGCGCATTGCCCGGCCGGCCTGCGTGCCCGCGGCGGGCGCTTCCGGAGAGCGACACGATGCGGTTTTCATTGCGGCAGCCCTGGGCCGCGCTGCTGGCCCTGGTTCTGGTGGTGGGCACGCTGCAGGCGCAGGAGGCGACGCCTTCCGGCGAGCGCGAGCAGGTCGGCTACATGCTGGGCCTGGATGCCGGCCGCAGCGTCGGCCCCGGCCTGCCGGACGTGGACATGGCGGCGTTCCAGCGCGC
>JBKBXH010000306.1:0-2149 GCA_046313655.1 Thermomonas sp.
TCGCTCAGGTGCGGGTCGCTCGACGGCACGAGCAGCGCGTGCCACTGGCGCGCGGCCAGCGCGTCCTGGACCTGCTGGATACGCAGCCGGATGGGAGAAGTGCGGGTGTCCATGGCGAATTCTATGGTTGGGCCTGCTTGGCCGCGCGGGCGTGCCGTGGATGCCCTGCCCAGGGAGAAGCCGCGTGCCGGGCTGCGCCGCTGCCCATCGGGTGGCGGCGATCCGCGCCGGCTGCGAGGCCGCGCTGCAGCGTCGGCACGAGCGCGTGGCCGCCGCCCTCGCACCGCTTCCCCTGCGAGACCGCGCCCAAGAAAGGTTGCGTTACGTGCGCCTGCGGCGCAGCAAACCGTTCGCGAGGGTCGGGCCGGCGACGCAGACCGCGATCGAGATCGGCCTGAACGCCAGGGCCTTGCCGCCCGACCCGCGGCTCAAGCCGCGCGGCCCGGGGGCATGTGCGCCCACAAGCCGCACCGGTCGGCGCGGCGGGAGGTCGACGCCGCGCTCGTCGGCTGGCTGCGCGCCGCCTACGCCGCCGCCGGCTGGGCATTCGGCACGCTGCCGCACGGCCGCCGCGCCACGCCGGTCATGGGCGCAATGCTAAGCTGCTGCGCTGATTTTCAGGAGTCCCCCCAATGCCCGGCCTGCGCCCTGATGTCGACCCCGACGGCCTGCTCGAGTACTCGGTCGTCTACACCGACCGTTCGCTCAACCACATGTCCAAGCGTTTCCAGCAGGTCATGCGGGACGTGTCGGCGACGCTCAAAGAGGTCTACGGCGCGCGCTCGGCGGTCGTCGTGCCCGGCAGCGGCAGCACCGGCATGGAGGCGGTGGCGCGCCAGTTCGCGGGCGGCCAGCGCTGCCTGATCGTGCGCAACGGCTGGTTCAGCTACCGCTGGACGCAGATCCTGGAAATGAGCGGCATCGCGCCCGATCCGGTGGTGATGAAGGCGCGCCGCGTCGGCCCTGGCGCCAACGCGCCGTTCGCCCCGGCACCGATCCACGAGGTGGTGGCCGCCATCCGCGAGACCAGGCCGGCAGTCGTCTTCGCGCCCCATGTCGAGACCTCGGCGGGCATGATGCTGCCGGATGGCCATGTCAAGGCACTCGCCGACGCCGTGCACGCCGAAGGCGGCCTGCTGGTGTTGGACTGCATCGCCAGCGGCGCGGCCTGGGTCGACATGCGCGCCACCGGGGTCGACGTGCTGGTCAGCGCGCCGCAGAAGGGCTGGAGCAGCACCCCCTGCGCCGGCCTGGTGATGCTGTCGGAGAACGCGCGCGAGCGCATCGACGGCACGACGAGCAGCAGCTTCTCGCTCGACCTGAAGAAGTGGCTGCAGATCATGGAGACCTACGAGGGCGGTGGCCACGCCTACCACGCGACCCTGCCGACCGACGGCCTGGTGCAGCTGCGCGCCGCGATGGACGAACTGCGCGGCTTCGGGTTCGCGCAGGCGCGCGAGGCGCAGTTCGAGCTCGGCCGCCGCGTGCGCGCGCTGCTCGCCGAGCGCGGCATCGCGAGCGTGGCCGCGCCGGGCTTCGAAGCGCCTGGGGTGGTGGTCAGCTACACCGACCGTGCCGACTGGCACAACACCAGCGCCTTCGCCGCCCAGGGCCTGCAGGTCGCGGCCGGCGTGCCGCTGGCCTGCGACGAGGGGCCGGACTTCAAGACCTTCCGCATCGGGCTGTTCGGCATCGACAAGTGGCAGCACGTGGACCGCACGGTCGAGACGCTGCGCCGGGCCGTCGACGTCCTGCGCTGAAACCTGGCGCGGCGGCTCGGGTGGCTCAGGGAGCCCACGCGAGCAGCGCCAGGTAGCTCGTGCTGGCGGCCACGAGCGCCGCGACCCCGCGCCGCGTCAGCCGCAGCACCGCCACCAGCACCAGGGCGGAGACCAGCCGCGCGTCGGTCAGCCAGGCCAGCGCGCCGGCAGCGCCGGCCGCAGCGGCACCGCTGGCCAGCACGCTGCTGCGCAGGATCTCCGGCAGCGTGATCGCGACCAGCGCCGCCAAGGGGGCGGCGCGCAGCGCGCGCTCGACCTGCTGGGTCAGACCGACAAGCTGCTCGGCGTCATCCTGCTGTTCAACAACCTGATCAATGCCGCCGCCGCGACACTGACCGGCGTGATCGCGATCGACCTGTTCGGCGAAG
>JBKBXH010000307.1:0-2132 GCA_046313655.1 Thermomonas sp.
TTTTCGCGCAAGGCTTCAAGGTTGCAGCGGCGGTCAGTCCTTGACCGGCGGCACCGGCTTCGGCGGGATGCCGGCATCGCCCTCGTGCACTTCCACCGCGCCGTGGCCGAGGTGGCTCTTGCGGAAGCCGTAGATGAAGTACAGCACCAGCCCGATGCCGCCCCAGACCGGCAGCACCATCTTCGCCTCGAACGGCAGGTTGACGAACAGGAACACGGTGCCGGCCGCGGCCAGCGGGGCCACGATCCACACCAGCGGGGTGCGGAACGGGCGGTGCCGCTTCGGGTCCTTGATGCGCAGGATCAGCACCGCCAGCGCCACCATGAAGAAGGCGAACAGGGTGCCGGAGTTGGAGATGTCGGCCAGCTGGCCCACCGGGAACAGGGCCGCGGCGATCGCCACGAACACGCCGGTGATGATGGTGACCTTGTGCGGGGTCTTCCACTTGGGATGCACGTCCGACAGGGTCTCCGGCAGCAGGCCGTCGCGCGCCATCACGAAGAAGATGCGGGTCTGCCCGTACAGCATCATCAGGATCACCGAGGGCAGCGCCAGGTTGGCGGCCAGGCCGACCATGTCGCCCACGCGCGGGTGGTTCAGCATGCGCAGCACGTGCGCCAGCGCCTCGTTCGAGCAGACCAGCGGCTGCTGGCCCTGCGCCAGCAGCGCCTGGCACTGGGCGACGAACTCCGGCGTGCCGGGCTGCACGCCCACGGCCGTCGGCTGGGCGCCGATCGCGCCGACCGCGCCTGCGGCTACCAGCAGGTAGAAGATGGTGCACACCGCCAGGCTGCCGATCAGGCCGATCGGGACGTTCCGCTGCGGGTTCTTGGTTTCCTCGGCCGCGGTGGAGACCGCGTCGAAGCCGACGTAGGCGAAGAAGATCGAGGCGGCGGCACCGACGATGCCGAGGCCCGAGCCGTTGCCATGCCCGAACCAGCCGTTGGGCGCGAACGGTTCGAAGTGGGCGCCGTTGATGACCGGCAGGGTCAGCGCGATGAACGCGGTCAGCGCGGTGATCTTGATCGCCACCAGGATCGCATTGACGCGCGCGCTCTCGGTGGTGCCGATCACCAGCAAGCCGGTGACCGCCAGCGCGATCACCACCGCCGGCAGGTTGAACATGCCATGGCTGAAGTCGACGTGGGGCATGCCGTTGGCGAACGACCACGCCGGGCCTGCGGCCAGCGCCGCGGGCAGCTCGAACCCGGTCGCGCTTTTGACCAGGCCCATGAAGTAGCCGGACCAGCCGACCGAGACCGCGGAGGCGGCCACCGCGTATTCCAGGATCAGCGCCCAGCCCACCATCCACGCCAGGATCTCGCCCATCACCGCGTAGGTGTAGGTGTAGGCGGAGCCGGACACCGGCACCATCGATGCGATTTCCGAGTAGCACAGCGCCGCCACCGCGCACACCGAGCCGGCGATCACGAAGCTCCACATCATGCCGGGGCCGGCTTTCTGCGCCGCCGCGGCAGTCAGCACGAAGATGCCGGTGCCGATGATGGCCCCGATCCCGAGCATGGTCAGCTGGAAGGCGCCAAGCTGGCGCGTGAGGCCTTTCTTTTCGGCGGTCTCGAGGATCTTGTCGAGCGGCTTGACTCGCTGGAACAGCATCAGGTGGCTCCCCTTTCTAGCTGGTGCATGGATGACGGCCGCGTGGGGCAGTCACAAGCCGCCGACCTTATACGCTCGGGGGGCGCCGGCACAAGCGCCTGCGGTCATGGCGCGGGATAATGCCGCCCATTCATCCTCTGACCGGGAACACCGCCCATGCCCACCGCGGACGCCGCGCTTGCCGCCGATTTCGATGCCTACGCCCGCCGCCATCCGGACGAGCAGGACACGCTGGCCCTGTTCCGCGCGTTGCTGGACGACCCGCAGGATCCGTTCCGGCGCGAGCGCCTGGCCGGGCATTTCACCGCCTCGTGCTGGCTGGTGGATCGCGCCGGTGAGCGCGTGCTGCTGACCCACCACCGCAAGCTGGGGATGTGGCTGCAACTGGGCGGGCATGCGGATGGCGAGCGCGACCTCGGCCAGGCCGCGCTGCGCGAGGCGGAGGCGGAGCTGAACGAGCAGCGCCGCATCGTCCGCCTCGTCAACGGATCGCCCAATCGCGGCAGCTACACGCT
>JBKBXH010000308.1:0-2119 GCA_046313655.1 Thermomonas sp.
TCTCCCCCCTGCTGCTTG
Organism: Thermomonas sp.; assembly: GCA_046313655.1. Lineage (GTDB taxonomy): Bacteria > Pseudomonadota > Gammaproteobacteria > Xanthomonadales > Xanthomonadaceae > Thermomonas. The sequence goes on from JBKBXH010000308.1 coordinate 19, forward strand.
CCCTCCTTCCGCTGCGCGCGCATGCCGCCGAGGATGGCGGCGACGCCACGAACGACCGCCGCATCACCCCGCTGGCCGCGGTGCAGGTGGTGGGCGAACGCAGCAGCGGCGACGCCGGCCTGCAAGGCTGGGGCGCGGCCCGCGCGCAGGACATCCCGGCCAGCCTGGACGTGATCGGCCGCGACCGCATCGACGCCCGCCAGATCCGCAGCCTGAGCGAACTGGCGCGCGAGGATGCCGCGCTCGGCGACAACTACGCGCCTGTCGGCTACTACCAGAACATCGCGATCCGCGGCTATCCGCTGGATCTGGGCACCGGCTACCGCTTCAACGGCCTGGCAATGACCGGCGAGCAATCCATCGCGCTGGAGGACAAGCAGCAGGTGGAGGTGCTCAAGGGCCTGGCCGGGATCGACGCCGGGGTGCTGGAGCCGGGCGGCGTGGTGAACTTCGTCAGCAAGCGCCCGGCCGACGTCCGCACGCTCACGCTCGGCACCGATTCGCACGGCTCGCGCTACGTCGCGCTGGATGCCGGGCAGTGGCTGACCCCCGACTTTGGCATCCGCGCCAACCTCGGCTGGGAGGACCTTCACTCCTACGTGCGGCATGCCGACGGACGCCGCACGCTGCTCGCGCTCGCCGCCGACTGGGTGCCGACCGAAGCGACCCGGCTGGAACTGGACATCGACCACCAGGACAGCGCGCAGCGCTCGGCCTCGGGCTACCAGCTGCTGGGCGGCAGCATGCTGCCGCCGGCACCCGACCCCACCCGCATGCTCGGCTACCAGCCGTGGCAGGCGCCGGTGGGGATCGTCGCCAGCAACGCCGCCGCGCGCCTGCGCCAGTCCCTCGGCGCCGACTGGACCCTGCGCGTGGCCGCCGGCCGCAGCCGCAGCACCATCGACGACAACGTCGCCTTCGCCTACGGCTGCTACTACGTGGACGCGTGCGCCAGCCTGCCCGGCAATCATTTCGGTCCGGATGGCGAATACGACATCTACGACTACCGCAGCCCCGACGACACCCGCATCAGCGACAGCGCGCGCGCCAGTCTCGAAGGCCGCTTCGCCACCGGCACGCTGCAGCACGTGCTGACCCTGGGCGTGGACTGGCGCCACCGCAGCATCACCCGCCGCGCCAGCGTCAACGAGTACGTCGGCAGCGCCAGCATCGACGACCTCGATCCGCCGGTGTTCGCGCCTTCGCCGGCGCAGCCCGGGCCGCGCGTGCGGCGCCTGGACAGCCGCCAACGGGCAGCCTTCGCGCTGGACCGGATCGCGCTGGGCGCGCACTGGCAGCTGCTGGCCGGGGTGCAGGCCGCGCGCCTGGACGAAACCGCGCGCGACAAGCATGCCGCCGTCACCCGCACCACCCGCCTGCAGCGCACCCTGCCGCAGGCGGCGCTGATCTTCCAGCCGCAGGCGGCACTCAGCCTGTACGCCAGCTACAGCGAGGGGCTGGCGCTGGGCAAGGAGGCGCCGTTCTGGACCAGCAACGATGGCGACGTGCTCGGCCCGCGCCTGTCGCGCCAGATCGAGGCCGGCGCCAAGTATCGCTGGCATGGCCTGGACCTCGCGGGCGCGCTATTCCGCCTCTGGCAGCCGTACCAGTTCGCCCGGCCGGACGCCAGCAGCGCCGGCTACACCTTCGTCGAGCAGGGCCGGGAAACCCACGCCGGGCTGGAACTTTCGGCCAATGGCGAACTGCGCGACGGGCTGCGGCTGGACGCCAGCCTGGCGCTGCTGCGCGCGCGTGCCAGCGGCACCGGCATCGCCGCCTACGAGGGCCATGCGCTGGCCAACGTGCCAGCGCTGCGCGGCAGCGTGCATTTCGATTACCGCCTGCCGTGGCTGCCGCAGGTCAGCGTGCAGGCCGGCGGGCGCTACGCCGCTTCCAACCCGGCCACCGCCGACGGCAGCGTGCGTGCGCCGGCGTATGCGGTGTTCGATGCCGGCCTGCGCTGGCAGGGTCAATGGGCCGGGCGTGCGCTCACCGCGCAGCTGGGCATCGACAACCTCGGCAACCGCCGCTACTGGCGCGACGTGGGCAGCGCCTACGGCGACACCTACCTGTTCCCCGGCGCGCCCCGGCTGGCACGGCT
>JBKBXH010000309.1:0-2113 GCA_046313655.1 Thermomonas sp.
CGTCCATCGGCACCTCGCGCCCGGGCAGCAGCGTGATCGCCTCGCAGCGGTCCAGCGAGCGCTGGCTGTCGGGGTCGAAGGTGCGGATGCTGTCGATCTCGTCATCCAGCAGCTCTACCCGGAACGGCGCCTCGGCGCCCATCGGGTACACGTCCAGCAGGCCGCCGCGCACCGCGAAATCGCCGGGGTCGAACACCTGCGGCACGTGGCGGTAGCCGGCCGCTTCCAACCGGCGCTGCTCGGCGCCCAGGTCCAGGCGCTGGCCCACGCGCACGTCGAAGCGTCCGCCCAGCACATGGCTGCGCGGGGCCAGCCGCTGCATCAGGGTCGCGGCCGGCACGACGACGATTCCGCGCGCCAGCGATGGCAGCTGCGCCAGCGTGGCCAGGCGCTGGCTGGTGATGTCTGGATGCGGGCTGAAGCGGTCGTAGGGCAGGGTTTCCCAGTCCGGGAAGCCCAGTACCGGCAGCGCCGGGTCGCCGCCGGCCAGGGTGCGCAGGTCGGCTTCCAACTGGTGCGCGGCGTGGTTGTCGCGCGCCACCAGCAGCAGCGGGCTGGGGTGCTGGCGCGCCGCGGCGAGCGCGGCGAATGCCAGCGCGGTGCCGTTGGCCGGCGCGCGCCACCACGCGCGCAGCTGGCCGGGGCGGGGCAGGGGAACCGGGACGGACAGGGGGGAATCGGCCATGCGGGACGTCATGTCGGAACGTGGTGTCAGGGCGTGGTGGAAAAACGCTGTCGAAAAAAACGAACGCGCCGGACGCGGTGCGCCAGCGCTTCGGGGTGGGGCGGGTTGTGCGGCCGATTGTATCGGCTGCGCCGTTGCCGGCGCGTGCGGCCAGTGGTGGTCAGGCCCCGACGCCGTCCGCGGCCGGCGGCATCGGCGCGGCCTTGGGCTTGAGCGGCGGTAGGTCCAGCACCACCCGCACCAGCCCGGCTTCCAGGGTGGCCTCGCGGCGGAAGCCCAGCGAGGCGGCCAGCGCCTGCATCGGCAGGTTGCTCTCCAACACGTGGCCGTACACGCGCTGGACCTTGCGGCCCTTGGCCCAGCGCACCAGCCGCCGCATCAGGTGGCGGCCCAGGCCCATGCCGTTGATGTAATGGCTGACCAGGATCGCGAACTCCGCTTCCCTGCCGTCGTCGTGGATCGAAATCCGCGCCACCGCACCCACCAGCGCCTCGCCCGGCGGCAGCGGCTCGGCCGCCACTAGCGCGAAGTCGCGGCGCGGGTCGGGCCGGGTGAGCTGCTCGGCCTGCTTGCTGCTCAGTTCCTTCATAGGATGCAGGAAGCGCTGGCGGATCTCGTCCGGTTCCAGCAGGGTGAAGGCGGCCTGCATCGGGCCGGCATCCTCCGGCCGGATCGGGCGGATCAGCAGGTCGCGTCCGTTGGCGAGGCGGACATGTTCGTGCCAGGGGGGCATGCGGTTGCGGCGGGCCATGGCGGCATCATCGCGTGCAGGGGGTTAAAAAAATGAACGGCGCGTGTCTGCGCGACGGGTCAGCCGCCGGCTGGGGCGCGCGGGCCGCGCAGACGGGCCAGCAGCGCCACCGCCGCCAGCAAGGCCGCGCCGGCCACCACCCCGAACGCGGCATTGGCCAGGGCCGTCCACAGCCAGCCCGGCGGCACCGTCGCCAGCCCTTGCAGGGCATGGTGCAGCGGGCCGATGCCGTGCACCAGGATGCCGCCGCCGACCAGGAACATCGCCGCGGTGCCGGCCACCGACAGCGCCTTCAGCAGGCGCGGGGCGAACGCGAGGATGCCGCGTCCCAGCGCCACGCGCGCGCGCCCGCCGCCGGGTCGCGCCAGGTGCAGGCCTACGTCGTCCAGCTTCACGATCGCGCCCACCAGTCCGTACACGCCCACGGTCATCGCCAGCGCCACCGCCACCAGCACCCCGACCTGCACCGCCGGCGGCTTGCCGGCGACCGTGCCCAGCGCGATCACGATGATCTCCGCCGAGAGCACGAAATCGGTGCGGATGGCGCCGCGGATCTTGTCGCGCTCGAACGCCACCAGGTCCACCCCGGCATCCGCCACCGCCTGCGCCAGCGCGGCGTGGTGGCCGGCCTCGTCGCGCGCGTGCAGCAGCGCATGCGCCAGCTTCTCCACGCCCTC
>JBKBXH010000310.1:0-2096 GCA_046313655.1 Thermomonas sp.
GTACAGCACGTCGAGGTAGGGCAGGCCCGGCTTGACCATCACCATGTCGGCGCCTTCGGCCAGGTCCAGCGCCACTTCGTGCAGCGCTTCGTCCGAGTTGGCCGGGTCCATCTGGTAGGTGTACTTGTTGCCCTTGCCCAGGTTGCCGGCGCTGCCCACCGCGCTGCGGAACGGGCCGTAGAAGGCGCTGGCGTACTTGGCGCTGTAGGCCATGATGCGGGTGTGGATGAAGCCGTTGGCTTCCAGCGCGTCGCGGATCACGCCGATGCGGCCGTCCATCATGTCGGACGGCGAGAGCACGTCCACGCCGGCGGCGGCGTGCACCAGCGACTGCTTCACAAGCGCTTCGATGGTCTCGTCGTTGAGGATGTAGCCGCTCTCGTCGATCAGCCCGTCCTGGCCGTGTGTGGTGTACGGGTCCAGCGCCTGGTCGCTCATCACCCCGAGTTCGGGGAGGCGCGCCTTCAATGCGCGGATGGCGCGCGGGACGATGCCGTCCTCGTCCCAGGCGATGCGGCCGTCGGCGGTCTTGGCCGACGGATCGGGCACGCCGAACAGGTCGAGCATCGGCACACCGAGTTCCAGCGCCTGCTCGCCCACGCGCAGCAGTTCGTCGATCGACAGCCGCTCCACGCCCGGCATCGCGCCGACCGGCGCGCGGCCCTGTTCCTCATGCACGAAGACCGGGTAGATCAGGTCGTTGGTCGTGAGCACGTGTTCGCGCATCAGCCGGCGCGAGAACGCGTCGCGGCGCATGCGCCGCGGGCGGACGGGGAAGTGGCGGGCGGTGGTTTCCATGCTGCCAGTGTACGCCGGCGCCCATCGCGGCCGCAGCGCCGGCGCGCGCTCAGCGCAGGATGCCGTCGATCTCCACCTGCAGCTCGCGCCGGCAGACGTGGCCGTGCAGGACGATGCGCGGCACCTCCGGCAACTGCGCCTGCAGCCAGGCGTCCACCGCCGGCAACGCAGCGGCATCGCGCACGTAGGCCTTCAGTCGCGCCTGCGCACCCGGATGCGCAGGCAGCGCCGGGCGCAGCGCGCGCGCAGTGGCGATCAGGCTGTGCAGGTTGGCCAGGATCTCCTGCAGCTGTCCGTGCAGCGAATCGTCGTGCTGCGAGGTATGGCCGACCACCGCGGCGGTGCCGGACAGCAGCAGCGGCATCGCCCCGGAGGCCGGCAACAGCGCGCGCGCGAAGCCGGGCGGCTGCGGGCCGTACTGGCGCGGGTAGCGCCAGGCCTGCAGCTGGCGCGGATTCTCCAGCGGCGTGCCGGCCTCGCGCGCCGCCAGCCAGTACAGCTGGAAGCGGCCGGTGCGCACCGGATGGCCGATCGCGGTCGCCGCGGGCAGTTCGCCGGGCGTCAGTTCGCGCCCGATGCCGCGCGCGCGGCCCACGCAGAAGCGGCGGTAGCGCTCGGCATCGCCCTCGCCGTCGGTGATCGCGTCCAGGTAGTTCCAGATCCGCAGCGGATGCGGGAAATCGCCCTGCGCCAGCCAGCGGCGCAGGCGGGCATAGGCGTCCGCCGCTGCCGCGTCGGCATCGCCGTCGTCGGGGATTTCCAGCGCCCCGAACTGCAGGCCGCCGCCGGCGCTCCAGGCGATGCCGTCGTCGCGTCCGTGGGCCACCTCGGCTTCGACCCGCCAGCATTCCAGCGGAGCCTGGCCGTGCGCGGGCAGGGCCACGTGCAGGTAGCGCGGGTCCGGATCGCCGGCCGGGGTCGCCGCGCCGAAGCCGAACACCGCCAGCGTGCGCGGGTCGGCCAGCACCGCCGCCGGCGGCGCGGCCACGTGGTCGATCCGCAGCACGGCGGGTGGGGAGGCGGTGGAGGGCAGGGACATCAGGCCGCGCATGATAGCGCGCGCGCCACCCGGCCCCGGCACCGCGGCGCGGGACGCCCCCACCATCGGCACGGGTGGTCGCGGCGGCGACGCGCTAGGATCGCGGGCGTTGCGCCTGGGCGCGAGGATCGGATGAGGATGCGATGGGACGAATCGACATGGCGGCCTGCCTGCTGGCAGGGGGAATGCTGATGGCGGGCGGCGCCACGGCGCAGGCGGTGACCGCGGCCGACTACGCGCGCGCGGCCGGCATGCTGGG
>JBKBXH010000311.1:0-2085 GCA_046313655.1 Thermomonas sp.
GACTTCCGACATGACGAAGCCGCGCCTGGGCGCGGCCTCGTCGCCGTGCAACCGGCGCGGAGATCACACGTTGAAGCGGAAGTGCAGCACGTCGCCTTCCTGCACCCGGTACTCCTTGCCTTCCAGGCGCAAGCGGCCGGCGTCGCGGGCACCGGCTTCGCCGCGGTACTTGATGAAGTCGTCGTAGCCGATGGTCTCGGCGCGGATGAAGCCCTTCTCGAAATCGGTATGGATCACGCCCGCGGCCTGCGGCGCGGTGGCGCCGGCCTTGACCGTCCACGCGCGCACTTCCTTCACGCCGGCAGTGAAGTAGGTCTGCAGCCCCAGCAGCTTGTAGGCGGCGCGGATCACCCGGTTCAGGCCCGGCTCGTCCAGCCCGAGGTCGGCCAGGAAGGCATCGCGGTCGGCCTCGTCCAGCTGGCTCAGCTCCTCCTCGATCGCCGCGCACACCGGCACCACCTCGGCGCCCTCGCCGGCCGCACGCGCGCGCACCGCGTCCAGGTGCGGGTTGTCCGTGAAGCCGTCCTCCAGCACGTTGGCCACGTACATCACCGGCTTCATGGTGAGCAGGAACAGCTCGCGCACCAGCACGCGCTGCTCCTCGTCCAGCGCCACCGTGCGCGCTGCCTTGCCCGCGTCCAGCGCGGCGCGCAGCTTGCCCAGCACCTCGATCTTCGCCTTGGCGTCCTTGTCGCCACCCTTGGCCACCCGCTCGTAGCGGGCGATCGCCTTGTCCACCGACTCCAGGTCGGCCAGCGCCAGCTCGGTGTCGATGGTCTCGATGTCGGCGATCGGATCGACCTTGTTGGCGACGTGGATCACGTCGGGGTGCTCGAAGCAGCGCACCACGTGGCAGATCGCGTCCACCTCGCGGATGTGCGCCAGGAACTTGTTGCCCAAGCCTTCGCCGCTGGCCGCGCCGGCCACCAGGCCGGCGATGTCGACGAACTCGACCGCCGTGGGAATGACCTTCTGCGGATTGATGATTTCCGCCAGCGCGCCCAGCCGCGGGTCCGGCACCGGCACCACGCCGACGTTCGGCTCGATCGTGCAGAACGGGAAGTTGGCCGCGGCGATACCCGCCTTGGTCAGCGCGTTGAACAGGGTGGACTTGCCGACGTTCGGCAGTCCGACGATGCCGCATTTGATGCCCATGATGGATCCGTGCTCCGGGATTCGTGATTGCCGGCTCGGGCGCGCGCCGAACCGGCAATCACCAATCGCCGCTCACGCCTTGGCCGTGTGCAGCCGCGTCATCGCCTCCATGAAGTCGCCGCGCACCGCCAGCGGCAGCACCTCGGCGGCGTCGCCGATCGCGCGCAGGATCAAGGCCTCGTCGGCCGCGCCCGGGCGCCCCAGCACCCACGGCGTCACCTTGTCCTTGTGGCCGGGATGGCCGATGCCGATGCGCAGGCGGTGGAAGCGCGCGTGCCCGAGCAGGCGGATGGTGTCGCGCAGCCCGTTCTGGCCGCCGTGGCCGCCGTCGAACTTCAGGCGCGCCACGCCCGGCGGCAGATCAAGCTCGTCGTGCGCCACCAGCATCTCCTCCGGCTCGATCTTCCAGTAGCGCAGCGCGGCGGTGATCGACTTGCCGCTGGCGTTCATGAAGGTCGCCGGGCGCAGCAGCCACACCGGCTGGCCGGCGATGTCCACCTTCGCGGTCTCGCCGAACAGCTTGCTTTCCAGCCCGAAGCGCGCGCCGGCGGCCTGCGCCAGCGCGTCAATAAACCAGAACCCGGCGTTGTGCCGGGTTCGGAGATAGTCGGCACCGGGGTTGCCCAGCCCGACGATGAGGCGAAGACCGGCCATCGTGCATCTCCCGCCGCAACCGCCCCGGCGGCGGCCAGGCCGCGCGCCGGGACGATGCGCTTGGGATTACTTGTCGTCCTTCTTGGCGGCCTTGGTGGCCGGCACGTCGGCCGCGGCCGGCGCAGCGGCATCGACCTCTTCTTCCTTGGCGTGCTTGGCGATGACCACGGCCACGTCGTACTCCTTGCCCAGCTTCAGCGCCGGCAGCTCGACGCCGGCCGGCAGCTTGAGGTCGGACAGGTGCACCACGGCGCCCACGGCCAGTTCGCCCAGGTC
>JBKBXH010000312.1:0-2082 GCA_046313655.1 Thermomonas sp.
GATGCCCTGCTGGCGGCGTTCCAGGCCGGCACCCTGGAGGGCGATTTCATCGCGGTGGTGCGCGGCCAGGGGCCGCGGGCCAACGGCATGCCCGAGCTGCACAAGCTGATGCCCACCCTGTCGGCGCTGCAGGACCGCGGCCAGCGCGTGGCGCTGCTGACCGACGGCCGCCTGTCCGGCGCCTCGGGCAAGGTGCTGGCGGCGATCCACCTCACGCCCGAGGCCGCCGCCGGCGGGCCGCTGGCGAAGCTGCGCGATGGCGACCCCGTGCGCATCGACGCCGAGGCCGGAACCGTGGACGCCTTGGTCGATGCCGCCGAATGGGAGGCGCGCACGCCGGCCGCGTTGGCGCTGGACGGCAACCGCAGCGGCATCGGCCGCGAGCTGTTCGGGCTGATGCGCGGCCACGTCGGCCCCGCCGAGGAAGGCGCCTGCAGCCTGTTCGGGCACCCGGCATGAGCACCTCCACGCTGGCGCTGGTGGGCGACATCGGCGGCACCAACGCGCGCTTCGCGCTGGTGGACCTGGCGGCGCCAGGCATCGAGCTGCAGGCCTCGAAGTCGCTGCCGAACGCCGAATTCGCCAGCCTGCAGCACGCCATCGAGCACTACCTGGCCGAGGTGCGGGAAGCCCCGGCGCGCGCCGCGCTCGCGGTGGCCTGCCCGGTGGGCAGCGACGAGATCCGGCTGACCAACCGCGCGTGGTCGTTCTCGCGCTCCGAGCTGCAGCGCACGCTGGGGCTGGCCGAGCTGCGCATGCTCAACGATTTCGGCGCGGTGGCCTGGGCCGTGCCGGCGCTGGCGGAGGAGCACCTGGTGACCCTGCACGGCGACCCGCAGGCGCCGCTGCAGGGGCCGGTGAGCGTGCTCGGCCCCGGCACCGGGCTGGGCGTGGCGCTGCTGGTGGGCGATCCGGCCCGCGGCTGGCAGGTGGTAGAGACCGAGGGCGGGCATGTCGGCTTCGCCCCAATCGGCGACGAGGAACGCGCGATCGCCGCGTGGCTGACCGCGCAACACGGCCGCACCTCCACCGAGCGCCTGCTGTGCGGCAAGGGCCTGTCCGAGATCGACCTGGTGCTGCGCGGCGCGGCGGTGCCACCGGCGGCCACCCTGCTGCCGGGCGAGAGCAGCCTGCGCCGCCCGACCCTGCGCGAACCGGCGGAGATCGTGGCGGCCGCGCTGGACGGCCACGACCAGGCCGCGCGGCGCGCGCTGGCGCGGTTCTGCGCAGTGCTCGGCAGCGTGGCCGGCGACTGCGCGCTGATCCACGGCGCGCGCCGGGTGGTGATCGCCGGCGGCATCGTGCCGCGCTTCCTGCCGTTCCTGCGCAGCAGCGCCTTCCGCGAACGCTTCCTCGCCAAGGGCCGCATGGCCACCCTGCTGGAAGCGGTGCCGATCCAGGTCATCACCCATCCCCACCCCGGGCTGCTCGGCGCCGCCTGCGCCCTGCGCGCCGGGCACGCCTGACGCAAGGAGCCACGGATGCTCGACACCCCACACCACAACGCCCTGGTCGATGCCGTGTTCGCACGCGCGCCGGTGATCCCGGTGATCACCCTGCAGCGGCTGGAGGATGCCCTGCCGCTGGGCCGCGCGCTGGTGGAGAACGGCCTGCCGGTGCTGGAACTGACCCTGCGCACGGCATGCGCGCTCGATGCCATCGCCCTGCTCGCGCGCGAACTCCCCGAGGCCTGCGTGGGCGCCGGCACCGTGCTGGAGGCCGCCGGCCTGCGCCGCGCGCGCGACGCCGGCGCCGCCTTCGCCATCTCGCCCGGCGCCACCGACGCGCTGTATGCCGCGGCGCAGGCCGGGGACATCCCGCTGATCCCGGGCATCGCCACCGCCAGCGAACTGATGCGCGGGCTGGAGCACGGCTGGCAGCGCTTCAAGTTCTTCCCGGCCGAGGCCAGCGGCGGCGTGGCCGCGCTCAAGGGCCTGGCCGGGCCACTGCCGATAGCGCGCTTCTGCCCCACCGGCGGGATCGACGCCGCCAAGGCACCGGCCTACCTGGCGCTGCCGAACGTGGCCTGCGTGGGCGGTTCGTGGATGCTGCCGGAGGATGCGCTGCGCGCGGGCGACTGGG
>JBKBXH010000313.1:0-2081 GCA_046313655.1 Thermomonas sp.
CGCCACCGCGTTGAGCAACGCCTGCGTCCAGTCGCCGCGGGCCAGGCCCCAGCCGAGCAGCGTGGCCAGCGCAATCGCGATCACCACCGGCACGAACACCGCGCTGACCTTGTCCACGATGCGCTGGATCGGCGCCTTCTTCGCCTGCGCGTCCTCCACCAGGCGCACGATCCGGGCCAGCGCGGTCTCGGCGCCGACCGCGGTGGTGCGCAGGTACAGCCGGCCCTCGCCGTTCACCGCGCCGCCGGTGACGGCATCGCCGGCCGCCTTCGCCACCGGCAGCGCCTCGCCGCTGAGCAGGGATTCGTCGCAGTGGCTGCGGCCCGCGAGCACCACGCCATCCACTGGGATGCGCTCGCCCGGCAACACCACCACTTCGTCGCCCACCGCCACCGCGTCCACCGCCACCTGGGCTTCGACCCCGTCGCGCAACACCCGCGCGGTGGCCGGCCGCAACGCCTGCAGCGCGCGGATGGCGGCACTGGCCTGGCGCTTGGCGCGCGCCTCCAGCCACTTACCGAACAGGATCAGGGTCACCACCACCGCCGAGGATTCGAAATACAGCGGTGGCGGATGGTGGCCCGGCATCGCGGCCAGCAGGTGGTACACGCTCAGGCCGTAGGCGGCGCTGGTGCCGAGCGCGACCAGCTGGTCCATGTTGCCGCTGCGCGCGCGCAGCGCAGCGAACCCGGCGCGGTAGAAGCGCGCGCCCAGCCAGAACTGCACCGGGGTGGCCAGCAGCCACTGCGCCCAACCGGGCAGCGCCCAATGCACGCCGAACGGCATCAGCAGCATCGGCGCGGCGAGCGGCAGCGACAGCAGCACGGCCAGCCACAGGTGGCGTGTTTCGCGCGAGAGCGCGGGTGCCGGTACTGGTGGCGGCGCGGCCTCGGCATGCACGCGGGCGTGGTAGCCGGCCTGCTCCACCGCCTGCAGCAGCCGTTCGGCGGGCACGCGGGGGGCGACCACCGCGGCGGTCTCGGTGGCCAGGTTCACGCTGGCCTCGCGCACGCCCTCGACCTTGCGCAGGGCTTTTTCCACCCGGCCCGCGCAGGAGGCGCAGGTCATCCCCTCGATGTCCAGGCGCAGCGGGGATTCGGATTGCATGGTGGCCTCCAGCGGCACGAACGGGGGCGCCAGCTTCGACTTTACCAAGATGGGAAGGTCAAGCCGACGCGCCGCGACCCGTCATCCCGGCGTCACATCCGGCGCTTACGGTGTCGCCATTCGATTATTCTGGAAAGATGGAAATAAAAGACGCCACCGCCGCCCTCGCCGCGCTGGGCCAGGCCACCCGGCTGGCGGTGTTCCGCCTGCTGGTGGAAGCCGGCCCGGACGGCCGCCTGGCCGGGGAGATCGCCGAGGCGCTGGAACTGCCCGGCGCCACCCTGTCGTTCCACCTGAAGGAACTGGCCGCGGCCGGCCTGATCGCGGCCGAGCCGCAGGGCCGCGCGATCCGCTACCGCGCCGATTTCGCGGCGATGGACGCGCTGATCGGCTTCCTCACCCGCAACTGCTGCGCCAGCAGCGGAACGCCCGGCTGTCTGCCCGGCGCGCGCCGCGACTGCGCCTGACGCCCCTCTTCCTTCCTTTCCTTCCTTCCACCTCCCACCTTCTCCTGCAAGCGAGCCGCAACATGAACATCCGCATCGGCATCAATGGGTTTGGGCGCATGGGGCGGCTTGCCCTGCGCGCCGCCTGGGGCAAGCCCGGGCTGTCCTTCGTGCACATCAACGACCCGGCGGGTGATGCCGCCACCCTCGCCCACCTGTTGCAGTTCGACTCGGTGCATGGGCGCTGGGACGTGGCCATCGCCAGCGACGGCGACGCGCTGGTGGTCGAGGGCGTGCGCATCCCGGTCACCCGCAACCGCGAACTGGCCGCCACCGACTGGTCCGGCTGCGACGTGGTGGTGGAAGCCTCCGGCAAGTTCCGCAAGCCGGACGTGCTGCGGCCCTACCTCGATCAGGGCGTGCGGCGGGTGGTGGTGGCCGCGCCGGTGAAGGCCGCCGGCGCGCTGGACGTGGTGATGGGCGTGAACCACCAGCGCTTCGATCCCGCGCAGCACCGGATCGTGTCGG
>JBKBXH010000314.1:0-2057 GCA_046313655.1 Thermomonas sp.
ATCCACGCCATCTGGATCGCCCACGCGGCCACGCCCTTGAAGCCGAACAGGACGAAGCTCAGCGCCAGCAGCAGGACCACGCCGGCATTGGCGAAGCGGGTGTACAGGCGGCGCTCGATCCAGTCGTCCGGGCAGCCCTTGCCGTACTGCTCGATGTCCTCGCGGTTCAACCGCGCGGCGCGGTAGAGGTCGGCGCCGCGCCAGAACACGGTGCCGATGCCCTTGTGCATCGGGCTGTGCGGGTCGTCCTCGGTTTCGCACTTGGCGTGGTGCTTGCGGTGGATCGCCGCCCACTCCTTGGTGATCATCGAGGTGGTCAGCCACGACCAGAACCGGAAGAAGTGTGCCACCACCGGATGGAAGTCCACCCCGCGGTGGGCCTGGCTGCGGTGCAGGTAGAGGGTGACGGTGAAGATGGTGACCTGGGTGGCGACCAGCAGGTACAGCAGCATTTCCCACCAGCCCAGCTGGAGCAGGCCGCCGGCGAGAAAATCAATCATGGACGTGGACATCGGATGGCTCGGGGGACATGGGCGCGGATGCGCCAGCGCATGATGCCACGGCGGCGCCGACTCTCCCCGGCCGCGCGTCAGCCCGGATTCACCGCAACCGTGCCGTTGTTGCGCAGGAGCGCATTGATTTCCCCGATGATCCCGTCCAGCGAGTCCTCGCCATATCCACGGTGGTTGGCGGCGATCCGACCTTCGCGGTCGATGATCCACAGGCTGGGGTAGCCGGTGACGGCATAGCGATCGGCGATGCGGCCATCGCTATCGCGAGCCTGCAGTAGCCGGTAGCCCTTCATCTGCCGCATCATCACCCGGTAGTCCTCGGGGGTGTCCTTCACGTTTACCGCCACCACCTGGAGCAGGTCTTCGGCGTGCCGCTGCAGCGAATCCAGCACCGGCAGCTCCTTGAGGCAGTAGGTGCACCAGGACGCCCAGAAGGTGACCACGACGATCCGCCCGCGGAACTGTTCGAGGCTGACCGGCGTTCCATCGCGGGCCTTGCCCAGCGCGGCCGGCGCAGGCTGTCCCACCTCGGGCCCGGCGGCATACGCCAGACCGGAAACCATCCAAAGCAGCAGGGCAATGAACGCGTGTCGCACCGTGGATCCTCCCCGATCCAGCCGATTCCGGCGGCACTATACCCAATCGTTGCGAGAATGCCCCCATGCCCGAACTCCCCGAAGTCGAAACCACCCGCCGCGGGCTGCTGCCGCACGTGGCCGGGCGCACCGTCGAGCACGTGCGCCTGCGCCGCGCCGACCTGCGCTGGCCGATCCCGCCCGAGATCGAGGCCCTGCTGCCGGGCCAGCGGATCGCGGCGATCCGCCGGCGCGCCAAGTACCTGCTGCTGGACACCGCCGCCGGCAGCGCGCTGCTGCACCTGGGCATGTCCGGCAGCCTGCGGGTGTTGCCCGCCGACACCCCGGTGCGCGCGCACGACCACGTGGACCTGGCCCTCGACTCCGGCCAGGTGCTGCGCTTCAACGACCCGCGCCGGTTCGGCTGCCTGCTGTGGCAGGCGCCGGGGGCGGTGCACCCGCTGCTGGCCGGGCTCGGCCCGGAACCGCTGGAGGACGGCTTCGACGGCGACTACCTGTTCGCGCGCAGCCGCGGCCGCAGCGCCCCGGTCAAGGCCTTCCTGATGGACCAGGCGGTGGTGGTCGGGGTCGGCAACATCTATGCCACCGAGGCGCTGTTCCTGGCCGGCATCTCGCCCCTGCGCGCGGCCGGCAAGGTCTCGCGCGAGCGCTACGCCGCACTGGCGCGGGAAGTGAAGGCGATCCTGCGCCACGCGATCACGCGCGGCGGCACCACCCTGCGCGACTTCCTCAGCCCCGACGGCGCGCCCGGCTATTTCGAGCAGGAACTTCTGGCCTACGGGCGCGGCGGCGCGCCCTGCCCGCGCTGCGGCCGCCCGCTGCGCCAGGCCGCCATCGGCCAGCGCACCACCGCCTGGTGCGCGCACTGCCAGCGGTAAGCACGCCGGGCCGCGCTGGCGGCGTGCGCGAGGGGGCGCGGCGCGCCACGCACTCCTGCCATTCGCTATAG
>JBKBXH010000315.1:0-2052 GCA_046313655.1 Thermomonas sp.
GAACGGGGCGAGCGAGCCCGTCCGTGGTTCGACAGGCTCACCACGAACGGGATGGGGGGCTCACCACGAACGGGATGGGGGGCTCACCACGAACGGGATGGGGGGCTCACCACGAACGGCTACAGGCCCGGGTGCAGGGTGGTCAGCAGGCCGCGTGCGGCCTGCAGGCGGGCGGCCGGCTCTGGCAGATCGAGGGTGATGCGCAGTTTGTCCGGGCCGTCCATGCGGTAGTGCTTGGGCTGGCCCTGGATCAGGCGGATCACCGCCATCGGATCGACGTTGGGTTTCTCGACGAACTGCAGGCGGCCGCCGCCGGCGCCGAGGTCGAGCTTGCGGATGCCCAGCCGGGTCGCCGCCAGTTTCAGCTCGGCTACCGCAAACAGGTGCTTGGCGGGGTCGGGCAGCAGGCCGAAGCGGTCGATCATCTCCACCTGCAGCTCGCGCAGGGCGGCCTCGTCGCGCGCGGCGCTGATGCGCTTGTACAGGGTCAGGCGGGTGTGCGGGTCGGGCAGGTAGTCGTCCGGGATCAGCGCGGGCAGGTGCAGGTCCACGTCGGCGCCGTGGTGCTCGGGCGCGTCCACGTCCGGCAGCTTGCCCTGCTTGATGCTGCGCACCGCGCGCTCCAGCAGCTCGGTGTACAGACTGAAGCCGACTTCGGCCATCTGCCCGCTCTGGCCCTCGCCCAGCAGTTCGCCGGCGCCGCGGATTTCCAGGTCGTGGGTGGCCAGGGTGAAGCCGGCGCCGAGTTCGTCCATCGCGCTGATCGCGTCCAGCCGCTTGCGCGCGTCCTCGGTGATGCTGCGGCGGTCGGGGATCAGCAGGTAGGCGTAGGCGCGGTGGTGGCTGCGGCCGACCCGCCCGCGCAGCTGGTGCAGCTGGGCCAGGCCGAACTTGTCGGCGCGGTGGATGACGATGGTGTTGGCGTTGGGAATGTCGATCCCGGATTCGATGATGGTGGTGCATAGCAGCACGTTGAAGCGCTGCTTGTGGAAATCCAGCATCACCCGTTCCAGCTCGCGCTCCGGCATCTGGCCGTGGGCGATGCCGATGCGCGCCTCCGGCACCAGCGCCTGCAGCGTCTCGTGCATGCGCCCGATGCTCTCCACGTCATTGTGCAGGAAGTACACCTGGCCGCCACGCGAGAGTTCGCGTGCGAACGCCTCGCGCAGCAGCGCCTCGTCCCAGGCGTGCACGAAGGTCTGCACCGCCAGCCGGTTGGACGGCGGGGTGGCGATGATGGAGAGATCGCGCAGCCCGCTCATCGCCATGTTCAGCGTGCGCGGGATCGGGGTCGCAGTCAGCGTGAGCAGGTGCACGTTGGCGCGCAGCTTCTTCAGCGCCTCTTTCTGGCGCACGCCGAAGCGCTGCTCCTCGTCCACGATCACCAGGCCCAGGTCCGCGAACTTCACGTCCGGCTGCAGCAGGCGGTGGGTGCCCACGATGACGTCCAGCTTGCCGTCGGCCAGTTTCTGCAGTTCGGCCTCGATCTCCTTCTTCGACTTGAAGCGCGACAGCACCTCCACCCGCAGCGGCCAGTCGGCGAAGCGGTCGCGGAAGTTGCGGTAGTGCTGCTCGGCCAGCAGCGTGGTCGGCACCAGCACCGCCACCTGCTTGCCGGCGCTGGCGGCGGCGAACGCGGCGCGCACCGCCACCTCGGTCTTGCCGAAGCCGACGTCGCCGCAGACCACGCGGTCCATCGGCAGGCTGGATTGCAGGTCGCGCAGCACCGCCTCGATCGCGGCGTGCTGGTCGGGGGTTTCCTCGAACGGGAAGCTGGCCGCGAACGGTTCGTACAGCGCGCGGTCGAGGGCGATCGCCAGGCCCTGGCGCGCGTGCCGCCTGGCCTGGATCTCCAGCAGCTCGGCGGCCACGTCGCGGACCTTCTCGGCCGCCTTCTTCTTCGCCTTCGCCCACTGCTCGCCGCCGAGGTTGTGCAGCGGCGCGGTGTCCGGGTTGGCGCCGGAGTAGCGGCTGATGCGGTCCAGCTGCGCCACCGGCACGTACAGGCGGTCGCCCTTGGCGTATTCGATCTCGAGGAACTCGCCGGGCAGG
>JBKBXH010000316.1:0-2051 GCA_046313655.1 Thermomonas sp.
GGTCCACGCCTGCTTCACCTGGCCGAGGATCTGCGGCTCGCCCAGCACCAGCGAATCCAGCCCGCTGGCGACCCGGAACAGGTGGCGCACCGCCTCGCCGTCGCGGTGGCGGTACAGGTAGGCGTGCAGGTCCTCGCCGGCACCGGGGTGCCGCGCCAGCCAGTCGGCCAGCGCGCGGCCGTCGCCTTCGGCATGCGCGTACAGCTCGGTGCGGTTGCAGGTGGACAGCAGCACCGCCTCGCGCACGCCGTCCACGCCGCGCAGGGTCTCCAGCGCCGGCGGCAGCGCCTCGGCGGCGAACGCCACCCGCTCGCGCAGGGCAACCGGCGCGGTCTGGTGGTTGATGCCGAGGACGAGCAGGGGCATGGGCGGGAATGGCGTGGACGCGGCGGAATTCGTTCAGGCGCCTGCGCTAAGCTGCGGGCCCGACTGACCATTGTAGCCGCCGCGCCCATGCCCATCCCGCATCGTCCTGGCCTGCGCCTGCCCGTCCTGCTGCTGGCGCTGGCCTGCGCCGCCCCGGCCCTGGCCGCGCCACCGGCGTCGAAGCCCGGGGCGAAGCCGGCCGCGCAGGCGGCGCGGGTGGATCCGCTGGAGGCCAGCATGGCCGGCGAGTTCGCCCTGCAGGGCGGGCTGCTGCCGGAAGCCGCGCGCGATTACCTGGCCGCGGCGCGTGCCGCCGCCGACCCGGTGCTGGCCGAGCGCGCCACCCGCATCGCGCTGCTGGCCGACCGCGACGCGCTCGCCGCCGAGGCGCTGGCGACCTGGCGCCAGCTGCAGCCGCAGGACAGCCAGGCGCGGCACATGATGGCGGCCACCCTGGCCCTGCGCGCCGGGCAGAAGGCGCCGGCGCGGCGGGAGCTGCGCGTGCTGCTGGCCGAGGACGATGGCTGGCAGGCCGCGCTGGCGGCCCTGACCGGGGCGGTCGGGCGGCAGCCGGCGCTGGTGGTGGCGATGGTGGGCGAGATCGTCGATCGCGGCGAACTGCCCGCGCAGCTGCAGGCATGGCTGGCGTTCGGCGGGCTGGCGCAGCGGCTGGAGCAGCCGAAGCTGGTCGATCGCATCGTCGTCCAGGTGGTGAAGCGCTTCCCCGGCGAGCCGCGGGTGGCCCTGCTGCGCGCGCAATGGCTGCGCGAGGCCGGCGCGCTGGAACAGGCGCGCGCGGTGCTCGATGCAGTACCGGCACCGGCCCGGCAATCGACCGCCCTGCGCGGTAGCCTGGCCAGCGAATACGAGGCCCTGGGCGATGCCGCGCGCGCCGCGCAGGTGCTGGCTACCGGGCCGCAGGACGATACCAGCTACGCGCGCCGCGCCGACCTGCTGGACGGGCTGGGCGACAAGGACGGGCTGGCCGCGCTATACGCCGAACTCAAGGCCGGCGCCACCCAGCCGAATCCGATGCGCCGCCTGCTGCTGGGGCAGGTGGCCGAGCTGCTGCAACGCTACGACGAGGCGCTGGCGTGGTATGCCAGCGTGCCCGGCAGCCGCGCGCAGGCGCTGGCACGGCTGCGCGCGGTGGGCGTGCGGCATGCGATGGGGCAGGCGGCCAAAGCCTACGACGAGGTGCATGCGCTGCAGTCGGATGCCGCGCTGGACGACGATGCGCGCCGCGACGGCTACCTGATGGAGGCCGAGCTGCGGCAGAAGGATGCCGATGCCGCCGGCGAGCGCGATGCCTACGCGCGCGGGCTGGCGGCGTTCCCCGACAACATCGAGCTGCTGTACGCGCGCGCCCTGATGTGGGAGCGCCAGGACCAGATCGACCGCGCCGAGGCCGACCTGCGCCGGGTGCTGGTGATCGCGCCGGACAACGTGGCCGCGCTGAACGCGCTGGGCTACACCCTGGCCGACCGCACCACCCGCTATCGTGAGGCGCTGGAGTTGATCGACCGCGCGCGCGTGGCCGATCCCGGCAATGCCGCCATCATCGACAGCTACGGCTGGGTGCTGTTCAAGCTGGGCAGGCCGCGCGACGCGCTGGAGCAGCTGCGCCGCGCCTACGCCCTGCAGAAGGATCCCGACATCGCCAGCCACCTCGGCCAGGTGCTATG
>JBKBXH010000317.1:0-2046 GCA_046313655.1 Thermomonas sp.
CAAGGAAGTCGGCAACGCACTCATCCTCGCCCTCGGCGGTCCAGCCGGCCGCGTCGCCGTCCTGAAGGCTCGGGCTGCCGAGGATGACGGTGGTCCACACGCCGCGCAGCGCCACGAAGGTCTCGGTGCGGCTGGGGCGCCCCAGCTCGTCCACGTAGCCGGGCACCGCGGCGCCGTCGATCGCGCCGGCGGTGTACTGGCCGGCCACCGATTCGGTGGCGACGTTGCCGGCGTCGATCGCGCGCAGCGAGCGCAGCACCTTGATCTTCTCGTTGCGCACCGCGGTCGGGTCGAACCGCGCCGGCGGCTCCATCGCGACCAGGCACAGCAACTGCAGCAGGTGGTTCTGCAGCATGTCGCGCAGCGCGCCGGAGTCGTCGTAGTAGTCGCCGCGCCCCTCCACGCCGACCGTCTCGCCGACCGTAATCTGCACCTGCTCGACGTGGCGCGCGTTCCACAGCGGTTCGAACAGCGCGTTGCCGAAGCGCAGCGCGATAAGGTTCTGCACGCCTTCCTTGCCGAGGTAGTGGTCGGTGCGGAAGATGCGCTCCTCGTCGAACGCGCGCGCCACCGCGTTGTTGATCGCGATCGCGCTGGCCAGGTCCTTGCCGATCGGCTTCTCCAGCATCACCCGGGTGCCGGGGCCGGTGGCGCCATGCGCGGCCAGCGCCTGGCAGGCGGGGCCGTAGAACTTCGGCGCGGTGCTCATGTGATAGAGCACGTCGCCCGCGCGCAGGGCCTGCACGCGCGCGGCCAGCGCTGCCATCGAGGCGTCGTCGGCGGCGCTGGCGGGCAGGTAGTCCAGCCGCTCCAGCAGGCCGCGCAGGGCGTCCTCGCTGCGCTCGTGCGCGGGGATGCGCTGCTGGATGCTGTCGGCCACCAGCTGCGCGAAGCCCTCGCGGTCCAGCTCGCTGCGCGCGGTGCCGAGGATGCGCATGTCCTCCGGCAGCAGGCGTTCGGCCTGCAGGCTGTACAGCGAGGGCAGCAGCATGCGCCGCGCGAGGTCGCCGGTGGCGCCGAACACGGTCAACAGCGAAGCGGGCGTGGCAAGCGTCACGGACATCGGTTCCAGCCTTGGGGTTTCCCGAGCTTAATACGCTTCGCCGGCGGGATTGCGGTGCACACGATTTCAGTGCCGGCTCGATGCCGCTTCTGGCCTCCAGCGCCGCGCGCGGGCGCATACGTCTAGGTATGTGGCGGGGCGGTGTTT
This sequence comes from Thermomonas sp., assembly GCA_046313655.1. Lineage (GTDB taxonomy): Bacteria > Pseudomonadota > Gammaproteobacteria > Xanthomonadales > Xanthomonadaceae > Thermomonas. The sequence goes on from JBKBXH010000317.1 coordinate 1,211, forward strand.
AGAATCGGAACCCTTTCCCCTTGGGCCAGTCCATGACCCGCGCGTCTTCCTTCACCCGCGAGCAGCTGCTGGCCAGCGCCCGCGGCGAGTTGTTCCCCAACAGCGTTGCCCGCCTGCCGGCCGACCCGATGCTGATGTTCGACCGCATCGTCGAGATCAACGACCACGGCGGCGCGCATGGCAAGGGCTTCGTCCGCGCCGAACTGGACATCCGCCCGGACCTCTGGTTCTTCCAGTGCCATTTCCTCGGCGACCCGGTGATGCCTGGCTGCCTGGGCCTGGACGCGATGTGGCAGCTGGTCGGCTTCTACCTGACCTGGCTGGGCGCGCCCGGCCGTGGCCGCGCGCTGGGCTGCGGCGAGGTCAAGTTCAGCGGCCAGGTGCTGCCCACCGCGAAGGTGGTGAGCTACGAGATCGACATCACCCGCGTCATCAACCGCAAGCTGGTGGTGGCGCAGGCGGATGCGCGCACGCTGGTGGATGGCTGCGAGATCTACACCGCCAAGGACCTGCGGGTCGGCCTGTTTACCTCCACGGAAACCCTCTGACATGCGCCGCGTCGCGATCACCGGCATGGGCATCACGTCCTGCCTCGGCAACGACCTCGAGACCGTCTCGCGCGCGCTGCGCGAGGGGATTCCCGGCATCCGCACCTTGCCCGATTCGGTCGAGCGCGGCCTGCGCAGCCAGGTCGGCGGCGCGGTCCAGCTCGACCTCGAGGCCGCGATCGACCGCAAGCTCAAGCGCTTCATGAGCGATGCCGCCGCCTACAGCTACCTGGCGCTGCGCGATGCGATCGCCGATGCCGGGCTGGACGAGGCGCAGGTCAGCCATCC
>JBKBXH010000318.1:0-2037 GCA_046313655.1 Thermomonas sp.
CACGCACCACGCCGCCGCGGCCGAGGGTGATGCCGCCGTTTACCGTCTCCAGGTCGCCGTCGATGCGGCCGCGCTGGCCGAAGCGGATGCCGCCGTTGACGGTGGAGGCGCTGCGCAAGACGACATCGTCGCCGGCATCGATCCCGCCGTTCACGGTTTCCACCCCACTGGCGCGGGCGCCGCGGCCGAGGGTGATGCCGCCGTTCACCGTCTCCAGCCGGCCGTAGGTCTGCCCGGCCTCCGCGACGATGCCGCCGTTGACCTTGTCGATGTCGCGCAGCGGGGATTGCGCCTGCGGGGCGGCGAGCGCCACGCCGGAGGCGAGCAGGAACGTGCAGAGCAACATGGGTTTCATCGGGCCTCCCGGCCGTGTGGGCATGCCGGTTGCGATGCGGCGGGAGGGCGCAGGGTTTACACGCCGCTACAATCACGCATCTGCCGAACATCCCCGGAGTGCCCCGTGTCCACTGCCGCCGCCCCGCGTCCCAGGCCCGTCGTCCTGCTGATCCTGGATGGCTGGGGCCACCGCGAGGAGACCGCGGACAACGCGTTGGCGCTGGCCGAGTTGCCGAACTGGCGCGGCCTGCTGGCCCGCTGCCCGCACACGCTGATCCATACCGAAGGCAAGTACGTCGGGTTGCCGGACGGGCAGATGGGCAATTCCGAGGTCGGCCACATGAACCTCGGCGCCGGCCGCATCGTGTACCAGGACCTGACCCGGGTGGATGCGGCGATCGAGGACGGCAGCTTCTTCGCCAATCCCGAGCTGACCGCCGCCTGCGCGGCGGCCAAGGCCGACGGCGGCACCCTGCACGTCATGGGGCTGCTCTCGCCCGGCGGCGTGCACAGCCACGAGCAGCACCTCTTCGCGATGCTGGAACTGGCCCACCGCGCCGGGGTGCCGCATGTCGCCGTGCATGCTTTCCTGGACGGCCGGGATACCCCGCCGCAGTCGGCGCGCGCCAGCCTCGAGGCCCTGCAGGCGCTGTGCGCACGGCTGGGCAATGCGCGCATCGCCAGCCTCGGCGGGCGCTATTTCGCGATGGACCGCGACAAGCGCTGGGACCGCGTGCAGCGCGCGTGGGACGCGATCGTCGAGGCGCGTGCCGAATACCGCGCCGGCGATGCGCTGGCGGCGCTGGAGGAGGCCTATGCGCGCGGCGAGACCGATGAGTTTGTCGCGCCCACCGTGCTGGAGGGCGCCCAGCCGGTGCGCGACGGCGATGCGGTGGTGTTCATGAACTTCCGCGCCGACCGCGCGCGCCAGCTCACTGCCGCGTTCGTGGACCCCGCATTCGACGGGTTCCAGGCGCGTCGCCCGGCGCTGGCGCGGTTCGTCTGCCTGACCGAATACGACGCCCGCCTGCCGGCGCCGGTGGCGTTCGCCCCGGACGACCTGCGCCAGACCTTCGGCGAGGTGGTGGCGGAAGCGGGCCTGGCCCAGCTGCGCATCGCCGAGACCGAGAAGTACGCGCACGTCACCTTCTTCTTCAGCGGCGGGCGCGAGGCCCCGTTCGCGGGCGAGGAGCGCATCCTCATTCCCAGTCCCAAGGTCGCCACCTACGACCTGCAGCCGGAGATGAGCTGCCCGGAGCTGACCGAGCGGCTGGTGGAGGCGATCGCCGGCGGGCGCTTCGATGCCATCGTCTGCAACATCGCCAACCCCGACATGGTGGGCCACAGCGGCATCCTGGAGGCGGCGATCCGCGCCGCGCAGGCGGTGGACGTGGCGATCGGGCAGATCGTCGCGGCGGTGCGCGCGGCCGGTGGCGCGCTGATCATCACCGCCGACCACGGCAACCTGGAGATGATGCGCGACCCGGCGACCGGCCAGCCGCATACCGCGCACACGGTCGGCCCGGTGCCGCTGGTGTACGTGGGCGAGCGCGCCGCCGCGCTGCGTCCGGGCGGCGCCCTGCGCGACGTGGCCCCGACCCTGCTCGACCTGATGGGGCTGCCGCAGCCGGCCGCGATGACCGGGCATAGCCTGCTGCTGCCGGCCTGATGCGTCGGCTGGCCGCCAGCATCGCCTGCTGC
>JBKBXH010000319.1:0-2022 GCA_046313655.1 Thermomonas sp.
TTCGGCTGGCGTGAAACCCTGCACAGGCTGGGTTTCACGTCCTGCCTCACCCCGGGAAGTTCTCGGGGATCTTGGCCTTGGCGCGCGCCTCGGCCGGCGAGACCACGTTGCGCCGCACCAGGTCGGCCAGGTTCTGGTCCAGCGTCTGCATGCCCAGGCTCTGGCCGGTCTGGATGGCCGAGTACATCTGCGCGATCTTGTTCTCGCGGATCAGGTTCTTGATCGCCGAGGTGCCGATCATGATCTCGTGCGCCGCCACCCGGCCGGAGCCGTCCTTGGTCTTGCACAGCGTCTGCGAGATCACCGCCACCAGCGATTCCGAAAGCATCGCGCGCACCATTTCCTTCTCGGCCGCCGGGAAGACGTCGACCACGCGGTCGATGGTCTTGGCCGCGCTGCTGGTGTGCAGGGTGCCGAACACCAGGTGGCCGGTCTCGGCCGCGGTCAGCGCCAGGCGGATGGTCTCCAGATCGCGCAGCTCGCCGACCAGGATCGCGTCCGGGTCCTCGCGCAGCGCCGAGCGCAGCGCGTTGTTGAAGCTCAGCGTGTGCGGGCCGACCTCGCGCTGGTTGATCAGGCACTTCTTGCTCTCGTGCACGAACTCGATCGGGTCTTCCACCGTCAGCACGTGGCCGTACTCGTGCTCGTTGAGGTGGTTGACCATCGCCGCCAGCGTGGTCGACTTGCCCGAGCCGGTCGGCCCCGTGACCAATACCAGCCCGCGCGGCTTGAGCGACAGGTCGGCGAAGACCTTGGGCGCGGCGAGCTGCTCGAGCGTGAGGATCTTGCTCGGGATGGTCCGGAACACGGCGCCGGCACCGCGGTTCTGGTTGAAGGCGTTGACGCGGAAGCGCGCCAGGCCCTGGATCTCGAAGCTGAAGTCGCACTCCAGCGTATCCTCGTAATGCTTGCGCTGGGCATCGTTCATGATGTCGTACACCATGTCATGCACCATCTTGTGGTCCAGCGGCTCGACGTTGATGCGCCGCACGTCACCGTGCACGCGGATCATCGGCGGCAGCCCGGCCGACAAGTGCAGGTCGGAGGCTTTGTTCTTGACCGAGAAGGCCAGCAGCTGGGTGATGTCCATGTCAGAGGTGCTCGGCCGCCCGAAGCCACTGACAGCCCCCGCGGGGGGCAGCGAGCGCGAGCGAGCGTGGGGGTAGTTTCATTGAAGGGGCCGGGCGCAGGCGGCTCGGGAAGCTCGAACGATTATGAGCAGCATCGTCACGCGCCTACAAGAAGTGAAGCGGCGCATTGAGGCCGCATCTCGGGCCGTCGGCCGCGACGCCAACAACGTCACGCTGCTGGCGGTCAGCAAGACCCAGCCGCCCGAGGCGGTGCGCGCCGCGCACGCCGCCGGGCAGGGCGACTTCGGCGAGAACTACGTCCAGGAAGGCCTGGCCAAGATCGAGGCACTGGCCGACCTGCGGGCGGCGCTGCGCTGGCACCTGATCGGCCCGCTGCAGAGCAACAAGACGCGCGACGTGGCAGCCCGGTTCGACTGGGTGCACTCGGTCGACCGCCTGAAGGTCGCCCAGCGCCTGGCCGAGCAGCGTCCGCCCGGGCTGCCCCCGCTGCAGCTCTGCCTGCAGGTGAACGTCAGCGGCGAGGCGAGCAAGAGCGGCGTCGCCCCGGCCGAGCTGCCGGCGCTGGCGCACGCGGTGGCGGCGCTGCCGGCCGACCGGGTGCGGCTGCGCGGGCTGATGGCCATCCCCGCGCCGGCCGCCGGCACGGAGGCGCAGCGCGCGCCTCACCGCCGGCTGCGCGAGCTCATGCAGGCGCTGCGGGCCGAGGGCCTGCCGCTGGACACGCTGTCCATGGGCATGAGCGACGACCTCGAGGCGGCGATCGCCGAGGGCGCCACCGTCGTGCGCGTGGGCACGGCGATCTTCGGCGCCCGCGGCTGAGCGGGACGCCGACGCGGGCCGTCGCCGGCCCCCGGGCGCCGCGTCAGGCTGCGCGCCGCACCTCCGCGGCGTCCTCGCGGTCGGGGTTCGCCCGCCGCCGATCGGCGCCGAC
>JBKBXH010000320.1:0-2021 GCA_046313655.1 Thermomonas sp.
GTGGGCGAGGTCAAGGCGGTGCCCGCGCCGCCGCCCAAGCCGGCCGCGGCGGACGCGCCGGCGCCGGTGCAGTACGGCGAGTTCGTGCAGGTGGGCGGCCCGCGCCCGCAGCGCACGCCCGCGCCCGAGGCCGCCGGGCTGCCGCCGCCGCCGGCGCTGTACCAGTGCCGGACTTGGGAGGGCGACACCTATTTCGGCGAGACCGCCAGCCCGCCGGCGCGCTGCGCGCCGCTGCAGGTGGTGGGCATCGACGGCCGCCCGGACCCGGGCCTGGGCGCGGCCTGCGAGGTCAAGCACGACGACTGCGCCGCGGTCCCGGATGCGCAGCTGTGCGCGGCCTGGTACCGGCGCTTGGACGATGCGGAGTTCAAGCTGCGCTACGCCGGTGATGACACCCGACGCGCGCGCCAGGCCGAGTTCGACGCGATCGACGCCCGCATCAAGGCCAGCCGCTGCGCCACCCAGGCGCCCACGCCCGCTGGCGTGCCGTAAGCTGGCCGCTGGTACGCCCCTACGCACGGAACCCCACTCGGGATGGATAGCGACGGCCTGGAACTGGCTCTGGTATTCCTGCTGGCCGCGGTGCTGGCGGTGCCGCTGTTCAAGCGGCTGGGGCTGGGCGCGATCCTGGCCTACCTCGCCACCGGCGTGCTGCTGGGCCCGCACGAGCTGGCGGTGATACGCAATCCGGAATCGGTGCTGGCCGCCAGCGAGATCGGCGTAGTCATGCTGCTGTTCGTGATCGGGCTGGAGCTGTCGTTGCCGCGGCTGGTGCTGATGCGGCGGCCGATCTTCGTGGTCGGCGGGCTGCAGGTCCTGCTGGGCGGCGCTGCGCTGGGCGGGTTGGCCCTGCTCGCCGGGTTGGGCTGGAAGGCGGCGCTGGTGGTGGGCCTGGGGCTGGCGCTGTCGTCCACCGCGGTCGGCCTGCAACTGCTGGCCGAGCGCAAGGAACTGGCGAGCGACCACGGCCGGCTGGCGTTCGCGATCCTGCTGTTCCAGGACCTGGCGGCGATCCCGCTGCTGGCGGCGATCCCGCTGCTGGGCAAGGCCAAGGGCGCCGGCCTGGAGGGCGCGGACGTGCTGCGCGCGCTGGCGGTGATCGCGGCGCTGGTGGTGGGCGGGCGCTACCTGCTGCGCCACCTGTTCCGCACCATCGCGCGTGCCGACATGCCCGAGGTGTTCACCGGCGCGGCCCTGCTGGTGGTGCTGGGCAGCGCCTGGCTGATGCAGTCGGCCGGCCTCAGCGCCGGGCTGGGCGCGTTCCTGGCCGGCGTGCTGCTGGCCGAATCCGAATACCGGCACGAGCTGGAGGCGCAGATCCGCCCGTTCGAGGGCCTGCTGCTGGGGCTGTTCTTCATGGCCGTGGGCATGGGCATCGACGTGCAGCGGGTGCTGGCCGAACCGTGGCTGGTCGCGGCCGGGGTGGCCCTACTGCTGGCGGTGAAGAGCGTACTGCTGTTCGCGCTCGGCCTGCGCCCGGGGCGGCTGGACGTACGCGGCGCGTGGATGCTGGCCGGGGTGCTGGCGCTGGGCGGCGAGTTCGCGTTCGTGGTGTTCGGCGAGGCGGCCAAGGCCGGCCTGCTGGAGGCGGCCACCCGCGACCGCCTGACCGCAGTGGTCGGCCTGTCGATGGCGGCCACCCCGCTGTTGCTGCTGCTGTACGCGCGCCTGCTGCCGGTGCGCGCGCCGCGCGAGGCGCAAGCCTACGACGCCATCCCCGACCGCCAGCCGCAGGTGCTGGTGGCCGGGTTCGGCCGCTTCGGGCAGATCGTGGCGCGCCTGCTGCGCGCGCAGGGCATCCCGTTCATCGCGATCGACCCGGACATCGAGCAGGTGAACCTGTCGCGCCGGATCGGCACCGACCAGATCTACTACGGCGACCCCACCCGGCTGGCGCTGCTGCGCTCGGCCGGCGCGGCGCAGGTGAAGGTGTTCGTGGTCGCCATCAACGGGGTCGAGGCCAGCCTGCGCATGGTGCGGCTGGTGCGCAAGCACTACCCGCAGGCGCGGGTGTTCGCGCG
>JBKBXH010000321.1:0-2000 GCA_046313655.1 Thermomonas sp.
CACCCGCCGGCTGCGCCTGCAGTACGAACTGGCCGGCCCCGAGGACGCGCCGGTGGCGCTGGTGGCGGGCGGCATTTCCGCGCACCGGCACGTGGCGGCGAACGCGCTGGACCCGTCCCCGGGCTGGGCCCAGGGCCTGCTGGACGCCGGGCGCGCGCTGGACCCGGCGCGCTGGCGCATCCTCGCGTTCGACTACGTCGGTGCCGACGGCGAGCTGGACGCCCCGATCGACACCGCCGACCAGGCCGACGCGGTGGCGCTGCTGCTGGATGCGCTGGGCATCGCGCAGCTGGCGGCCTGCGTCGGCTATTCCTACGGCGCGTTGGTCGGCCTGCAGCTGGCGGTGCGCCATCCGCAGCGGCTGCGCCGGCTGCTGGCGATCAGCGGCGCGCATCGCCCGCATCCGTATGCCGCGGCCTGGCGCGCGCTGCAGCGCAAGGCGGTGGCGCTGGGCCGGCTGCAGTGCGCGGACGAGCAGGGCCTGTCGCTGGCGCGCCAGTTCGCGATGCTCAGCTACCGCACCCCGGAGGAGTTCGCCGAGCGTTTCGACGCGCCGCCGGTGCTGTGCAACGGGCGGGTGCGGGTGGCCGCCGAGGATTACCTGGACGCGGCCGGCGCGAAGTTCGTCGCGCGCATGCCCGCCACCGCCTGGCTGCGGCTGTCCGAATCCATCGACCTGCACCGGGTGGACCCGGCGCAGGTGCGGCTGCCGGTGTCGGTGATCGCGGTGGATGGCGACCGCCTGGTGCCGCTGGCGGATGCGGTGGCGCTGCAGGAAGGTCTCGGCTGCCACGGCCGCCTGCGCGTGCTGCGTTCGGAGTACGGCCACGACGCCTTCCTCAAGGACACCGCGCGCATGGATGCGCTGCTGGCCAGCGAGCTGGCCGCGCCGCTGCCGGCGCGCTCCTGATCCCGATTCCGCCCCACTGCCGCCCGGAGCCCTTGCATGAGCGATTCCCCTTCCGCCGCGCCCGCGCGCGCCTCCACCCGCGCGGTGCGCGCCGGCATCGACCGCGACACCGCCTTCGGCGCAGTCACCCCGCCGCTGGTGCTGTCGAGCAATTTCAGCTTCGCCGGCTTCAACGACAAGCGCACCTACGACTACACCCGCAGCGGCAACCCCACCCGCGACCTGCTGGGCGAGGCGCTGGCCGAGCTGGAAGGCGGCGCGGGCTGCGTCATCACCGCCACCGGCATGGGTGCGGTGACCGTGGTGCTGAACGCGCTGCTGCAACCGGGCGATGTGCTGGTGGTGCCGCACGACTGCTACGGCGGCAGCTGGCGGCTGTTCAATGCGCTGGCATCGAAGGGCGCGTTCGACCTGTTGACCTGCGACCTCACCGATCCGCGCGCGCTGGCCGATGCGTTGGCGCGGCAGCCTGCGCTGGTCTGGATCGAGACGCCATCCAACCCGCTGCTGCGCATCACCGACCTGCGCTTCGTAATCGACGCCGCGCACCAGGCCGGCGCGTTGGCGGTGGTGGACAACACCTTCCTATCGCCGCTGCTGCAGCGGCCGATCGCCGACTTCGGCGCGGACGCGGTGGTGCACTCCACCACCAAGTACATCAACGGTCACAGCGACGTGGTCGGTGGCGCGGTGGTGGCGAAGGACGCCGCGATCCACGCGCAGTTCGCATGGTGGGCGAACGCGCTGGGCCTGACCGGTTCGCCGTTCGACAGCTTCCTGGCCCTGCGCGGGCTGCGCACGCTGGATGCGCGCCTACGCGTGCACCAGGAGAACGCGACGGCGATCGCGGCGTTGCTGGACGGGCATCCGGCGGTGCGGGTGGTGCATTACCCGGGCTTGGCATCGCATCCCGGACATGCGCTGGCGGCGCGCCAGCAGCATGGCTTCGGCGCGATGCTGAGCCTGGAGCTGGAGGGCGGCGAGGCGGCGGTGCGCGCGTTCCTCAACGGCCTGCGCTGGTTCACCCTGGCCGAGTCGCTGGGCGGGGTGGAAAGCCTCGTCGCGCATCCCGCCACCATGACCCACGCGG
>JBKBXH010000322.1:0-1983 GCA_046313655.1 Thermomonas sp.
CGGCGGCGAGCACCTCGGCGGCGCGTGCATCGGCCGGGTCGCCGTAGGCGGGCATCAGCACCGCACCGTTGACGATCAGGTAGTTGGCGTAGCTGGCAGCCAGCCGGCGGCCTTCGTCGATGACGGGCCTGGCCCACGGCAGCGGGAACAGGCGGTACGGTCGGCCGTCGCGGGTGCGCAGGGCGGCGATCTCCCCGGCCATTGCCTTGAGGTCGGCGTAATGCGAGTCCGCCGCGTCGTCGCAGGCCTGGAACACGATGGCGTCATCCGGCGCGAACCGCGCGAGGGTGTCGATGTGGGCGTCGGTGTCGTCGCCCTCCAGCGCGCCGTGGTCCAGCCACAGCACGCGGTCCTGGCGCAGCCAGGCGGCGAGTCGCGTGGCCAGCTGTTCGCGGGTCGCGGCGGGATGGCGCTCGTGCAGGCAGCGCCAGGTGGTAAGCAGGGTGCCACTGCCGTCGGTCTCGATCGCGCCGCCTTCCAGCGCGAATTCGATGCGCTCGCGCGCCGCGGTGCCGAACACGCCCTGGGCGTGCAGGTGCTCCACCAGGCGGTCGTCGCGGCCGGCCTCGAACTTGCCGCCCCAGGCGGTGAAGCAGAAGTCCAGCAGGCGGAACCCCTCGCCCTCGCGCAGGGAGATCGGGCCGGAATCGCGCAGCCAGGTGTCGTCGTACTCCACCGGCAGGAAACGCACGCGCGCCAGGTCTACCCCGGCGGCGGCCAGGCGGTCGCGGGCATGCGCCTGCAGGGCGGCGTCGGCGACGCAGACCAGCAGCGGCTGGAAGCGGGTGATGGCGGCGGCCAGGGCGACATAGGTGGTTTCGACCTCGGCCAGGCGCGGGGCCCAGTCGGTGCCGGCGTGCGGCCAGGCGATCAGCACCGCCGACTGGGGCTCCCACTCGGCGGGAAAACGGGAAGAGGCGTGGGTCATCGTGGGGAGGAACGTGCAGGCCGGGGCCGCGTGGCGCGGCCCCGGCGGGGGGATGTCAGCGGGTGGCCGGCTTGGGACCGATCTCGTCCGGGCTGGCCTGGTTGGCCACGGCGTCGATCACGCGGCCCTTCTCGAAATACACGGTGAAGGTGGGATAGGCCCAGCGCTGGATGGTGGGCCACGCCCGCTTCTGGCCGCCGGCCGGCTGCAGGCGCTGGCTGGGCGCCCCGTACTTGGCTTCCACCTGCGCGCTGGTCATGCCGCGCACGGGCAGGTTGCCGGGCTCCTGCCGCACGCGCTGGATCAGCAGGGTATCGCCGCTGGCCGCGGGGACGGCGGCGGTCGCGCCGGCGGCGGTGGCCAGCAGGGCGGAGGCGAGGGCGAGACTGCGCAGCAGGCGATCCATGGCGATGCTCCAGGGAGTGCAGGTGGATGAACGGAGGATTCTATGCCGAACCGGACCAAGACCGGGCGGGGATCACGGGTGTCGCCCGCGGATGCGGAACCCGATACGGAAAAGGCCGCCTTGCGGCGGCCTTTTGGGCGTGCGCGGGACGGACGCCCCGCGGCGTGCCGGCATCCCTCAGCGCTGGCGCGCCTTGAAACGCGGGTTGGACTTGCAGATCACGAAGACCTTGCCGCGACGGCGAACCACCTTGCAGTCGCGGTGACGGGCCTTCGCCGACTTCAGGGAGGACAGGACCTTCATGATGAAACCTCGGCAAATGGAATGGAGTGAAACGCGAAGCCGCGCATTCTAGCGGGTATTCGGCTGGCATTTCAACAGCTTGGAGGATGCGCGTCGCACGCCGCCTGCGATGGTGCCTGTGCGCCGCGCCGGCTTGCCGCCATAATGGCCGCCATGGATGCTCCCGTCCCGGTTCTCACCATCGATGGCCCCTCCGGCTCCGGCAAGGGCACCATCAGCCGCATCGTGGCCACCCGGCTGGGCTGGCACTACCTGGATTCCGGCGCGCTTTACCGCGCGGTGGGGATCGCCGCCGGGTGGTCCGACATCGACCTGTCGGATGCCTCGGCGCTGGTGCGCTGCACCT
>JBKBXH010000323.1:0-1969 GCA_046313655.1 Thermomonas sp.
AGGCGGGCAAGGAGAGCAGCCGGTCCATGATCGCGCCGCAGCGCTCGAGATCGTCGATGGTCTCGAACAGCGGCACGACGATGAGGTCGCAGACCGCGTCGTCGGCCAGCGTGCCGCGCATCAGCCCGGCCTCCTTGAGCAGCAGCAGCAGCTCGAGCAGGTCGCTCGCGTCCTCGGTGTGGCTGATGATGGCGTGGCGGATCGCCGGCCGGCCATAGCGCGCCAGCGCGTCGCGCGCCGTCTCCAGGATCTCCAGCTCGTCGCGCGCCAGCGCCGAGTAGACCGCCCCGTGCACGCGCAGCGGGCGGGCGTCGTTCAGCAGCGCGAGCAAGCGCTCCTGCTTGGCCGCCTCGCCCAGCGCGCTGTAGTCGGGCTCGAGTCGCGCGACGCGCAGCAGTTCGGCCACCACCGCCTCGTGCTTGTCCGAGCTCTGGCGAAGGTCCAGCGTGGCGAGGTGGAAGCCGAACACCTGCACCGCCCGTTGCAGCGGGGCCAGCCGCGGCGCGATCAGCGCCTCGGCGTGGTGCGAGCGCAAAGAGGCCTCCATGACGGCCAGGTCGGCGGCGAAGTCGCCCGCGCTGGCGTAGGGGTGCTGCGGTGCCACCGCGTGGCGCAGCGCCTCGGTACCGGTCAGCGCGTGCAGCGTGGCCGCCAGCCGGGCATAGATGCCGGTCAGCGCGCGCCGGTAGGGTTCGTCGGCGCGGTGCGGGTTGCGGTCCGGCGAGCGGTCGGCCAGGGCCTGCATCGCGGGCGTCACAGGGGCCAGCATCTGCGACATCGACAGCTCGGCCCCCAGGTGGTGCACCTCGGTGAGGTAGTGGCGCAGCGCGACCTCGGCCTGGCGCGCCAGCGCCAGCCGCAGCGTGCCGGCCTTGACGTTGGGGTTGCCGTCGCGGTCGCCGCCTATCCAATGGCCCATGCGCAGGAAGGGCGCGATCGTGTGGCCGGGCAGCGCGCGCTCCAAGTCGCGGTACAGGCGCGGGATCTCGCGCAGGAAGGTGCTCGGGTAATAGCCCAGCGCGTTCTCGATCTCGTCGGCCACGGCCAGCTTCTCGGTGCGCAGCATGCGCGTCTGCCACAGCTGGGTGACGCGGGCGCGCAGCAGCGCCTCGTTGTCGGCGCGCTCGCGCTCGCTGGCCAGGCCGTCGCGGGCGCCGACCAGCTCGGCGATCGCGCGCTCGGCGTCCAGGATGCTCTTGCGCTGCACCTCGGTCGGGTGGGCCGTCAGCACGGGCGAGATGTGGGCCTGGGCCAGCATCTCGGCGATGTCGGCGGCACGGTGCCCGGCGCGTTGCAGCCGCTCCATCGCCAGCGCGAGCGAGCCATCCTGCAAGTGGCCGGCAGCCTCGTGCACGCGACGCCGGCGCACGTGGTGGCGGTCCTCGGCGATGTTGGCCAGGTGCGAGAAGTAGCTGAAGGCGCGGATCACGCTGACCGTCTGGTCGACCGACAGGTTCTTCAGCAGCCGGTCGAGCACACGGCCGGCGCTGGCGTCGGCCTTCAGCCGGTAGGCCACCGACAGCTGGCGCACCCGCTCGACGAGCTCGAAGGCGTCCTTGCCCTCCTGCTCGCGGATGACGTCGCCCAGGATGCGGCCGAGTAACCGGATGTCCTCGACCAGGGGTCGGTTCTTCGCGGCGGCATCGCGCTCGGCCTCTGGTCGCGAGCTGCGGCGCTCCAAAGCGGATGCCGGCGCGGCGGGTCGGGCCTTGGGCATGGAGGCGTCCTTTCGGGGTAACCGAGTTACCGATTGTGCATGCAAGCGACATGCCCGCCGGGGGGGCGGCGCCGCCGCCGGCGCGCTGGCGATAATGCCGCGATGAGCGACACCACCGTCATCGCCACGCGCGAGAGCCGACTGGCCCTGTGGCAGGCCGAACACGTGCGCGACCTGCTCGCCGGTCGCTTCGGGCGCCGCGTCGAGTTGCTGGGCATGACCACGCGCGGCGACCAGATCCTGGACCGCGCG
>JBKBXH010000324.1:0-1964 GCA_046313655.1 Thermomonas sp.
CGGTCGCCAGCAGCGCGGCGTCCGGTCGCAGGCCGACGATCACGCGCGCCTGCGGGGCCGCGACCGGGTTGGTGTTGGCCGACTGGGCCGCCGCCGGGGTCGACAGCGTTGGCAGCGCCTGGGCCGCCAGCGCCGCCAGCAGCGGCAGCGCCGCCCGCACGAAGAGGGATCGAAGGGCACGCATGGCGGCAGTGTAGGGGCGGCCGCGGCGGCATGAAAAAGCCGGGCCATGGCCCGGCTGAGCGGGACCGGGCGGACCATGACCCGCCCGGGAGCGCCGCCGGTCAGCGCGCGACCACGCGCGCCATCTCGAGGATCTTGTTCGAGTAGCCCCACTCGTTGTCGTACCAGGCCACGACCTTGACGAAGGTCGGGTCCAGCGCGATGCCGGCGTCGGCGTCGAACACCGAGGTGCAGCTCTCGCCGCGGAAGTCGGTGGCCACCACCTTGTCCTCGGTGTAGCCCAGCACGCCCTTCATCGCCCCTTCGCTGGCGGCCTTCATCGCCGCGCAGATGTCCTTGTAGCTGGCCTCCTTGGCCAGCTCCACCGTCAGGTCCACCACCGAGACGTCGCTGGTGGGCACGCGGAAGGCCATGCCGGTGAGCTTCTTGTTGAGCTCCGGGATGACCACCCCCACCGCCTTGGCCGCGCCGGTGGAGCTCGGGATGATGTTCTCCAGGATGCCGCGCCCGCCGCGCCAGTCCTTGTTGCTCGGGCCGTCCACCGTCTTCTGGGTGGCGGTGGCGGCGTGCACGGTCGTCATCAGCCCGCGCTTGATGCCGAAGCGGTCGTTGAGCACCTTGGCCACCGGGGCCAGGCAGTTGGTGGTGCAGCTGGCGTTGCTGATGATGGCCTGGCCGGCGTAGGTCTGGTCGTTGACGCCGTAGACGAACATCGGCGTGTCGTCCTTGCTGGGCGCGCTCTGGATGACCTTCTTCGCCCCGGCGTCCAGGTGCTTGCGGCAGGTGTCCTGGGTCAGGAACAGGCCGGTGGACTCGACGACGATGTCCGCGCCGATGTCGCCCCAGGCCAGCTCGGCCGGGTCCTTGAGCGCGCTCAGGCGGATCCGCTTGCCGTTGACGACCAGGGTCTGGCCGTCCACCGCGACCTCGCCCTTGAAGCGGCCGTGCACGCTGTCGTACCTCAGCATGTAGGCCAGGTAGTCGGGCTCCAGCAGGTCGTTGATGCCGACGACCTCGATGTCGGGAAAGTTCTGCACGGCGGCACGGAACACCATGCGCCCGATGCGGCCGAAGCCGTTGATGCCGATGCGGTAGGTCACTGTGTGGTCTCTGCGTGGGGTTGGAGGAGGGCGGTGAAGTCGGCGATCACGCGGTCCGGCGCACAGGCCTCGACCGGCTCGCCCATGTTGTAGCCGTAGGGCAGCAGCCAGACCGGCACGCCGGCGGCGCGTGCGGTGGCGACGTCGATCGACGAGTCGCCGACGAACAGCGTACGGCCCGGCCGGGCGCCGAACTCGCGCAGGCAGGCCAGAACGCCGGCGGGGTCGGGCTTGCGCGTGGCCAGCGTGTCGCCGCAGATGACGCGGTCGAAGGCATCCGCCAGCCCGTGCGCGTCGAGCACGCGGTCGGTATAGCGCTGCTCCTTGTTGGTCACGATCGCCAGCCGGGCGCCTTGCGCGCGCAACGCCGAGAGGGTCTCGCGCACCTCGGGGTAGAGCCTGCTGCGCGTGCCGCAGCGCGCGGCGTACCAGCGCTCGTAGACGGTGCCGATGGCGGCCAGGCGGGGGCTGGCCTGGACCGCCTCGGGCGTGCTGCCGGTGGCGCGCGCCACCGCCTGCACCGACGAGATGGCGCCCGCGGCCGCGCCGGCGCTGGGACCGCCGCCCACCGCGTCGTCTGCGCGCTGCCGCATGCGCAGGGCGGACGGCTGGCGGGGCGGGGTGGACGACACTTGGCCCTCTGCCGGCGCTGCGTGCGCGTCACGCGCCGCAGACACAGCC
>JBKBXH010000325.1:0-1959 GCA_046313655.1 Thermomonas sp.
GCGGGTCTGCATCGTCGGCCGCAACGGCGCCGGCAAGTCCACTCTGATGCGGCTGATGGCCGGCGAGCTCAAGCCCGACGACGGCGAAGTGCGTGTGCAGGCCGGCGTCGTGGTCGCGCGGATGGCACAGGAAGTACCGCAGGACACGCAGGGCAGCGTGTTCGACGTGGTGGCCGAAGGCCTGGGCGATCTCGGCGCGCTGCTGGCGCGCTACCACCACGCCGTGCATGCCGGCGACATGGCCGCGATGGCGGAGGCGCAGGCGCTGATCGAGGCCGGCAACGGCTGGGACCTGGACCGCCGCGTGCAGCAGGTGCTGGAGCGGCTGGAACTGCCCGAGGACGCCGAATTCGCGGCACTGTCCGGCGGCATGAAGCGGCGCGTGCTGCTGGCGCAGGCGCTGGTGCGCGCACCCGACGTCCTGCTGCTGGACGAACCCACCAACCACCTCGACATCGCCGCGATCGACTGGCTGGAGGGCTTCCTCAAGACCTGCGCCGGCAGCCTCGTGTTCGTCACCCATGACCGCGGCTTCCTGCGCGCGCTGGCCACCCGCATCGTCGAGATCGACCGCGGCCGCGTCACCAGCTGGCCCGGCGACTACGACAACTACCTGCGCCGGCGCGAGGAGCGCCTGCACGCCGAGGCGCAGGAGAACGCCCGCTTCGACAAATTGCTGGCGCAGGAGGAAGTGTGGATCCGGCAGGGCATCAAGGCCCGCCGCACCCGCAACGAGGGCCGCGTCACCACGCTGAAGGCGATGCGCCGCGAGCGCGCCGCGCGCCGCGAGCTCACCGGCAAGGTGAAGATGGAAGCCGCGAGCGCGCAGGCCTCCGGCAAGAAGGTGATCGAGATGGCCGGGGTGTCGCAGGCGTTCGGCGGGCAGGTCCTCCTACGCGACGCCTCGGCCACGCTCCTGCGCGGCGACAAGGTCGGCATCATCGGCCCGAACGGCTCGGGCAAGTCGACGCTGCTGAAGATCCTGCTGGGCGAGCTCACGCCGGATACCGGCAAGGTGGACCTGGGCACCAACCTGCAGATCGCCTACTTCGACCAGTACCGCAGCCAGCTGGACGAGCGCCGCAACGCGCTGGAGAACGTCGCCGGCGGCCGCGATTTCGTGGAGATCAACGGCCGCCGCAAGCACGTCGTCGGCTACCTTCAGGAGTTCCTGTTCTCGCCGGAACGCGCGCGCGCGCCGATCACCCGCCTGTCCGGCGGCGAGCGCAACCGCCTGCTGCTGGCGCGGCTGTTCGCGCAGCCGTCCAACCTGCTGGTGATGGACGAACCCACCAACGACCTTGACGTGGAGACGCTAGAACTGCTGGAGGAACTGTTGCTGGACTACCCCGGCACCCTGCTGCTGGTCAGCCATGACCGCGACTTCCTCGACAACGTGGTGACCAGCACGCTGGTGCTGGAGGGCGACGGCCGGCTGGGCGACTACGTCGGCGGCTACAGCGACTGGCTGCGCCAGCGCCCCGCGCCGGCCACGCCTGCGCCCCCCGCCGCGACGGCGGCCAGGCCGACGCCTGCGCCTGCACCCCCGCCGCCGGTTCCCGCCGCGGAGGCCCCCGCGCGCAAGAAGCTGAGCTACAAGGACCAGCGCGAGCTGGAGCAGCTGCCGGGCCGCATCGAGCAACTGGAAACCGAGATCGGCGCACGCACCGCCGCGATGCAGGACCCGGCGTTCTACCGCCAGGACGGCGCGGCCCAGCAGCAGGCCAATGCCGCGCTGGCTCGGCTGCAGGCCGAGCTGGACGCCGCCTACGCCCGCTGGGAAGCGCTGGACGGCTGACCGGCGGCGCGCCATCCGCCCCGCCTCCGGTTTACAATGCCGGGGCCGAGGGGCGCTGCGATCGTGTCCACCACGACCAGGCTCGGCATCGAACAACGGCGCCCGTGACCGCATTCCACCGCACTCACGGAGCACTGCCATGAACGCACAGATCCAGCCCC
>JBKBXH010000326.1:0-1958 GCA_046313655.1 Thermomonas sp.
AGGACCCGGCGCACGTGTTCGCCCTGTTCGCGGCGTGGGCAGCCGACCCGTCCCTGCGCGGCCTGCATTCGCAGGCGGCGCGCGAGCTGGCGCAGGAATTGCCGCAGATTCCCGCCTACGAGGCGGCCCCGCTGGCGTTGCGCGCCGCGTTCATGGCCCTGCTGCGCGGCCCGCAGCCGGTGCGCACGCTGGAGCGGATGGCGCGCGCGGGCGTGCTGGGCCGCTGGATCACCGCGTTCCAGCGGGTGTCCGGGCGCATGCAGTTCGACCTGTTCCACGTGTTCACCGTGGACCAGCACACGCTGGCGGTGCTGCGCAACCTGGAGGGCTTCGCCAGCGGCCAGCCGGATCCGCGGTTTTCCACCGCCCACCAGGTCTGGCCGTCGCTGCGCAAGCCCGAGCTGCTGCTGCTGGCGGGACTGTTCCACGACATCGGCAAGGGCCGCGGCGGCGATCATTCCGAACTCGGCGCGGTGGACGCGCGCGCCTTCTGCGAGGCGCACGCGCTGTCCGAGGCCGACACCGCGCTGGTGGAATGGCTGGTGCGCAAGCACCTGCTGATGTCGGTGACCGCGCAGAAGCAGGACATCACCGATCCGGCGGTGATCCACCGCTTCGCCGCCGAGGTGGGCGACCGCCAGCGCCTGGACGCGCTGTATCTGCTGACCTGCGCCGACATCGCCGGCACCTCGCCGAAGCTCTGGAACAGCTGGAAGGACCGCCTGCTGGCCGACCTGCACGCGGCCACCCGGCTGGCGTTGCGGCGCGGGCTGGGGCAGCCGGTGGCGGTGGCGGAGCGGATCGCCGAGAACCGCGAGGCGGCGCGCGCACTGCTGCAGGCCGAGGGGCGCGACGCGGGCACGATCGAGGCGGTGTTCGCGCGCATGCCGGAGGAGAACTTCCTGCGCAGCCGCGCCGACCAGATTGCGTGGCAGGCGAATGCGCTGCGCGAGGCCGCGCCCGGGCAGGCGGTGGTGGCGGCGCGCGCGATGCCGGGCCGCGACGGCCGCGACGGGCTGGACGTGCTGGTGCACATGCCCGACCGCGACGGCCTGTTCGCCGCCATCGTCATCACCCTCGACCGCCTGGGCATGAGCGTGCTGCAGGCGCGCGCGCTGGACGGCCCGGACGGCACCATCTTCGATACCTTCCACGTGCTGCCGGCGGAACAGCGGCAGGCGCCGGAGCCGGCGCTGCTGGCGGCGACCCTGGCGCGCGCGCTGGTTGGCGACATCGCCCGCCTGCGCCCGGCGCGGCGCAGCCAGCCGCAGCACCTGCGCCACTTCCGGGTGTCGCCGCAGCTGGATTTCACCGACCTCGACGGCGGCACCCGCATCGCCCTGGTCTGCACCGACCGCCCCGGGCTGCTGGCCGACGTCGCCCACGTGCTGCGCGAACACGGCCTGCGCGTGCATGATGCGCGCATCGCCACCTTCGGCGAGCGCGCCGAAGACCTGCTGCTGGTCAGCGATGCCCACAACCACCCCCTGGCGCCGGACCGGCGCGACGCCCTGCGCGCCGCGCTGCTGGCCGCCCTCGACGGAGACAAACGATGAGCCTGCCCGATACCGATGCCCTGCGCGCCACCCTCGACGACGCGTGGGAGCGCCGCGCCGAGCTGACCGCCGACGAGATCGCCGCGCGCGTGCGCCCGGCGGTGGACGCGGCCATCGCCGGGCTGGAGCGCGGCGAGCTGCGCGTGGCCGAGCCCGACGGCAACGGCGGCTGGCGGGTGAACCAGTGGCTGAAGAAGGCGGTGCTGCTGTACTTCCGCACCCAGGACATGGTGGTGGTGGACGCTTCGCCCGCGCCTTTCTGGGACAAGGTGCCGGCGCGCTTCGCGGGCTTCGACGAGGCCGCGTTCCGCCAGCTGGGCGCGCGCGTGGTGCCGGGCGCGGTGGTGCGCGCCGGCAGCCACATCGGCAAGGACGTGGTGCTGATGCCGAGCTTCGTCAACA
>JBKBXH010000327.1:0-1947 GCA_046313655.1 Thermomonas sp.
GTGCGCGCACCAGGTCGCTGATCTGCTGGAACCGGCCGCGCGCGATCCACAGCTCGCCGTCCATCGGCTGCGACGGCCAGCCGGCGGTGAACCAGCCCGGCGCGTCGATCGCATCGCCGTTGCGGGTCAGCAGCCGCCGGCCATCCCAGCGTGCGCGCACGCCGTCCAGTTTTTCGCTGACCAGCCAGGCCGGTAGGTCGATCCCGTCGTGCATCCGCATCGCCAGCATCGGCGCCGGCGACAGGCTGGCCGACCATGCCGGGCATGGCGCCAGGCAGGCAGTGGCGATCAGCAGGGCAAGCAGGGCAGGGCGCGGATGCATGGCGGGCTCCGGTGAGGCGGGCGGCCAGCGTCGCGCGGCGTGCGCGCCCTGCCCATCGGCCGTTGTCCCGCTGGAGCATCGGGATTCTCCGGCTCAGCCGGCGCCGACGCGTCCGCGCACGGCCTGCATGTCGCGCACCGGGCGCACTTCAATGCTGCCGAAGCGTGCCCACGGGAACTGGCGCGCAATCTCCATCGCCGCTTCCATCGAGTCGGCCTCGATCAGGTTGAAGCCGGCCAGGAACTCGCGCGTTTCGGCAAACGGGCCATCGGTGACCCGCGCCAGCCCGTCGCGCACGCGCAGGGTGCGCGCGCTCGCGGGGTCTTCCAGTTGCTGCGAGCCCAGCAGGCAGCCGCTGTCGCGCAGGGCGTCGGCCTTCTCGAAGCAGCCGCGCATCAAGCGGTCGAACTCGCCTGCCGGCAACGCATCGAGCAGCGCGGGATCAATGTGGATCAGGGTCAGGTAGTGCATCGACGCCTCCGGTCCGGGGTCTGGCGATCATGCCCGCCGGCCTTGCTCCGGACAAACTGAATGGGCGGAAGTATTTTTTCGTGCGGATGTCGATCCCGGGTTTTCCCGTTCGTCATGGATTGCAATGGCGGGGAACTTCCTTTCCCGGATGGAGTGCATCGGCATGAAAGTGATGGTGATGGTGAAGGCCACCGCGGACTCGGAGGCCGGCTTCATGCCCGGCACCGAGCTGCTGGAGGCAATGGGGAAATTCAACGAAGCGCTGGTGAATGCCGGGGTGATGCTGGCGGGCGAGGGCCTGGCGCCCAGTGCGCGCGGCGTGCGCGTGGCCTTCGATGGACCGCAGCGGCGCGTGATCGACGGCCCCTTCGCCGAGACGCGCGAGTTGGTGGCCGGCTTCTGGCTCTGGCAGGTGCGCTCGATGGACGAGGCGATCGAGTGGGCCAAGCGCTGCCCCAACCCCATGCCGGGCCCCTCCGAACTGGAGATCCGCCCGCTGTTCTGTTCGACCGATTTCGGCGATGCCTTCACGCCCGAGCTGCAGGCGCAGGAGCAACGCCTGCGCGAGCGGCTGGGGAATTGAACGCAACATCCACGAGAGGAGCACCATGCCATGAAGATCGTCACCAGCCTCAGCTTCCAGGGCCAGTGCCGCGCCGCCTTCGAATTCTATGCCGAGGTCCTCGGCGGCAGGATCACCCGGGCTATGACCTATGCCGACGCCCCGCCGGGCATGCCCATCGCTGAGGACAGGTACAAGGCCTGGCTCATGCACTGCTGGCTCGAGGTCGGTGATCAGGCACTGATGGGCGCCGACATGGACACTGCCTGGGCACCGAACGTGGACAAGCCCAAGAACGGTTTCGATGTCACCCTGCACACCGAGGATCGTACGCAGGCGGCGCGCTGGTTCGAACGGCTGTCGGAGGGCGGCCGCGTCGTGATGGCCTTCGGCGAGACGTTCTGGTCGCCCGGCTTCGGTTCGCTGATCGACAGGTTCGGCGTACCGTGGATGATCAACGTCGTCCCGCCGCCGGGCTGGGCGCCATCGCAGGCATGACCCGTCCCTGTTTACAGATCACTCAAGGAGGCACCATGCCCCGCAATCTCTACGTCACCCTGCCGGTCAGGGATCTCGAGCGCAGCGTCGATTT
>JBKBXH010000328.1:0-1928 GCA_046313655.1 Thermomonas sp.
CCGACTGCGGAGGGGTCGGCGGCCGCGGCGGTCATCTGGGCGTGGATCTTGTCTTCCTGCTGCTTGAGCTTGCCCAGCTGGCGGTCGATCCGGTTCTTGGCCTTGCGGGCGTCCCGTTTCTCGGCTTCCGACGCTCCGGCGGCGGGGGCGGAACTGCCGCTGGCGGCAGTGACCGGGTTGCCGCCGCCGGTGATGGTGGAACCGGCCAGCGCCGCTTCGCGCAGGACATCGCCATTGTTCGCGCGCAGGCCGCCGCGCACCGCCACGGAAACGTCGCCGCGCGGCCCGCGCAACGGCCAGCTGTCGCCACCGCCCCAGTAGCTGTAGCCCAGGCATTGGTGGTCGGCCAGATCTTCGGGCTGCTGCGGACGGCCGCGCGCGTCCAGATAGGCCGGAGCCGCGCACAGGGTGATCTGGGTGTCGGCCAGCTTGCGCGCGATCAGCGCCGGGCTCGGCTGGCGGGTGATGCGCAGGGCCACGTCGTAGCCTTCTTCGACCATGTCCACCAGGCGGTCGGACAGGGAGAGCTCCAACTGCACCTGCGGGTAGCGCGCGCGGTAGCCAGCTAGCAGCGGGCCCAGCCGGGCGATGCCGTAGCTCACCGGCGCATTGACCCGCAGCAGCCCGGACGGCTCCAGCGCCTGCGCGCCGATCCCGGCCTCCAGCGCATCGAACTGCGCCAGCAGCTGCACGCACTGCGCGTAATAGGCCGCACCGGTGCTGGTCGGGCTGACCCGGCGGGTGGTGCGGTTGAGCAAACGGGTGGACAGTCGCTTCTCCAGCGCCGCGATCTGCCGCGTCACCCCTGCCGTGGACAGGTCCAGCGCCTGGGCCGCCGCGCTGAAGCCATTGCGCTCGACCACGGCCACGAACACACGCATCGCCTCGAGAGTGTCCATTGTTTCATTTCCCGTAATAAACAGCGTCGTCTGATCGTATTTATCGCAGTGACTGAGCGCAATAACCTGTGCCCATCCTAATCCGCGAGGTGCCCCATGCAACCGTCCCCTGTACGTGTTTCCGCACTTGCCCCGCTGGGCGCCAGCCTGCTGCGCTGGGGCCTGGGTGCGCTGTTCCTGGTGCACGGCCTGACCAAGCTGCTGGTGTTCACCCCGGCCGGCACCGCCGCCTATTTCGCCTCGCTGGGCCTGCCCGGTGCGCTCGGCTACCTGACCATCGCGCTGGAACTCACCCTGGCCGCCGCGCTGCTGCTCGGCATCTACGCGCGCTGGGTCGGGCTGGCAGGGGTGCCGCTGCTGCTGGGCACCATCGTCAGCGTGCACGGCGCCAACGGTTTCAGCTTCGCCAATGCCGGCGGTGGCTGGGAATACCCGGCGTTCTGGGCGTTCGCGCTGCTGGTGCTGTTCTGCATCGGCGATGGCAAGTGGACGCTGGTGTCGCGCTGAGAGCGGCTGCATCGATGTTCTTCTCCTGGAGTCTGTGATGTCCCGTCTGCCCTCGCTGTACATCTCCCACGGCTCGCCGATGACCGCGCTACATCCCGGTCTGGTCGGCGAGCGCCTGGCGACGTTGGCCGCGCAGTTGCCGCGTCCGCGCGCGATCGTGATGGCCTCGGCGCATTGGCTCACTCACCAGCCGGCGGTGGGCGGGCATGCGCAACCACCGACAATCCACGACTTCGGCGGTTTCCCGCAGGCGCTGTTCGACCTGCAGTATCCGGCGCCGGGCGATCCGGCGCTGGCGGCCGAGATCGCCGCACGGCTGGATGCTGCCGGCCTGCCTACCGCGATAGATCCACGGCGGGGCCTGGATCACGGCGCGTGGGTGCCGCTGCGCTTCCTGTACCCGCAGGCGGACATCCCGGTGGTACCGCTGGCGATCCAGCCGCTGCTGGGGCCGACCCACCAGTACGCACTTGGCCGCGCGCTGGCACCCCTGCGCGAGCAGGGTGTGCTGGTGATCGGTTC
>JBKBXH010000329.1:0-1906 GCA_046313655.1 Thermomonas sp.
GAAGCAGGCGAGGGAGGAGGTCTTCGGCCGCCAGCAGGCCGGGTTCGAACGGCTTATCCCGGCGCTGCACCTGACCGGTGGGCCGTACGCCAATCCCTACGAGCTGGCCACCTTCTACGACAACCACGACATGCCGCGGCTGGATGCCAGTGACGCGGGCTTCATCGACGCCCACAACTGGCTGTTCACCGCGCGCGGTATCCCGGTGGTCTATTACGGCTCGGAGATGGGCTTCATGCGCGGGCGCCCGGAGCACGGCGGCAACCGCAACTACTTCGGGGTGGAAGGCATCCGTGCCGCGCAGGCCAGCCCGATCTTTGCTGCGCTCAGCCGCATCGCCAACGTGCGCAAGGCCTCGCCGGCCCTGCAGCGCGGGCTGCAGCTGTACCTCGAACTGGCCGGCACCCGCGCCGCGTTCTACCGCGTGTACCAGCACGCCGACCAGCACCAGATCGCGCTGGTGCTGCTGAACAAGGGCGAGGCCCCGGAGCGCTTCCGCATCGACCGTCTGCTGCAGCCCGGCCACTGGGTCTCCGCGCTGGACGGCAGCACCCGCGATGTCGCCGACGGCGGCGCGCTGGAGGCCGAGGTCCCGGCGCACGGCGTGCAGGTGTTCCTGCTGGATGCGCCGGCCACCCAGCCGGCGCTGGTGGCGGCGCTGCAGGCGGCGATGGACGGCGCGCGCAGGACGCGCTGAGGCTCAGCCGCCGCTGGAGGCGCGGACTTCGAGGGCCGGCGCCAGCATCACGCTGCGCACCGGCTGGTCGCGCACCTGCCGCAGCAGCGTCTCCACCAGCAGTTCGCCCGCGCGCGAGGTGTCCTGCACCACCGTAGTCAGCGGCGGATCCGCGAAACGCGCCATCGGGGTGCCGTCGAAACCGACCACCGCCACGTCCTGCGGCACCCGCAAGCCTGCCTCTTTCAGTGCATGCAGCGCGCCGATCGCGATCAGGTCGCTGGCGGCGAACAGCGCGTCGAAGGCCTGCCCGCGCGCCAGCAGGGCGCGGGTGGCGGCATAGCCGGCTTCCTCGGTGCTGTCGGCATCCACCTGCAGCTCGCGCAGCATGCCCAGCCCGGCCTCGCGCAGGGCCGCGTCGCAGCCCTGGTAGCGGGCGAAGAATTCCGGGAACCGCGAGGAGGCATCGCCGACGAAGGCGATCCGGCGCCGGCCACGCTCCAGCAGGTGGCGGCCGGCCAGCATCCCGCCGGCGGCATTGTCGCAGCCGATCGAGATCCCCGGCTGGCCGGGCTGCACCTGGCCCCAGCGCACGAAGTGGGTGCCCTGCTCCACCAGCTTTTCCAGCTTGCTCTCGTAGGCCAGGTAGTCGCCGTAGCCCAGCAGGATCAGCCCGTCGGCCTTCATGCTGTCCTCGTAATCGGCATGCCAGTCGTCCGAGAGCTGCTGGAACGACACCAGCAGGTCGTGCCCGTGGCGCGCGCAGGCGCGGGTGATCGAGCCCAGCATCGACAGGAAGAACGGGTTGATGTGGGAATCGTCGGGCGTCGGGTCCTCGAACAGCAGCAGCGCCAGGGTGCCGGCGCGCTGGGTGCGCAGGCTGGAGGCGTGGCGATCCACCTTGTAGTTCAGCTCGCGCACCGCCTGCTCCACCCGGCGGCGGGTCTCGGCGTTCACCAGCGGGCTGCCGCCCAGCACGCGCGAGACGGTGGCCTGCGAGACCCCGGCCCGGTGCGCGATGTCCAGCGACGTGACGCGGGTCTTCTTGCGGGGTCGGCGCGGCTCGGTCATCCCCGGAGTTTAACCAATGCCGCCCACGCGCCCACTGGCCGCCCCCGCCGCATGGCGGCGTTGGCCTGCATGCAGTGAAGCCTATTGCCCGAACGCACGCGCGGGCTTTGCCATGGCGGGCTAATCAATAGTCATCAGCTATTAATTGCATTTCAAAAT
>JBKBXH010000330.1:0-1879 GCA_046313655.1 Thermomonas sp.
TGTGCTGCCACCGCGCACCGTCTCATGTCATGGCCGCATGCTCGCCCGCGTCGCAGCTACTCTGTGGCGCCCGATCGCGTGGATGGCGGGCAGGATGACCACCTGCGTGGCGCGCTGGAGCCGATGCTGCTCGAACTGGATGCCGCCGCGCGCTGGGCCAGGCACGCCGGCAAGCGCCTGCTGGTGCTGTTCGAAGGCCGTGACACCGCCGGCAAGGGCGGCGTGATCAAGGCCATCAGCCAACGCCTGGACACCCGCCAGTTCCGGGTTGTGGCGCTGCCCAAGCCGACCGAACGCGAAAGCACCCAGTGGTACTTCCAGCGCTACGTGCCGCACCTGCCGGCCGCCGGCGAGATCGTGCTGTTCGACCGCAGCTGGTACAACCGCGCCGGGGTCGAACAGGTGATGGGCTACGCCAGCGAAGCGCAGGTCGCCGCCTTCCTGAAGCAGGTGCCGGTGTTCGAGAAACTGTTGGTGGACGACGGCATCCTGCTGTTCAAGTACTGGCTGACCTGCGACCAGGCCGAGCAGGAAGCCCGCTTCGCCGAGCGCCGCGCCGACCCGCTCAAGCGCTGGAAGCTCTCGCCGGTGGACGTGGCCGCGCGCAGCCGCTATACCGACTACACCCGCGCGCGCGAGGCCATGCTCGCGGCCACCCATACCCGCCACGCGCCGTGGCGGCTGGTGGATTTCAACGACCAGCGCCGCGGCCGCCTGACCCTGATCCGCGACCTGCTGGACCAGCTGCCCGCCACCGACGTGCCGGAGCCGGTGTTCGACCTGCCGCCGCTGCCCGGCAAGCCCGCGCGCGAGCGCTTCGGCAAGCTCAAGCCGCTGCCGTCCTGGACGCAGGACGAGGCACGCCCGTGAAGTCCCTGCCGTGGCGGCGATGTCGCCACGCGTTCACGCCCTCCCTGCCACCCTTACCGCAGGCATCGGTGCCGCCGATGGCGATGATCGAGATTTTCGAATGGAACACCCCGCCGCATCGGCTAACGTGATCGAACGCGCCATCGCGATCGTCCGCATCCATCGCTATGGCCTGCCGCACCCCCACCCCGGGCCACCCCACGCCGTCAATGGCATGAACGCGATCAGCGCCAATCTCGATGCCCGCACCCGCGACGCCGCGCTATCGGCGCTGCGCTCCGGCGGCCGCATGCACCTGCTGCCGTTCCTCGGCCCGGCGGTGATCGCCTCGGTGGCCTACATCGACCCCGGCAACTTCGCCACCAACCTGCAGGCCGGCTCGCAGTTCGGCTACACCCTGCTGTGGGTGGTGCTGTGGGCCAACCTGATGGCGATGCTGGTGCAGGGGCTGTCGGCCAAGCTCGGGATCGCCACCGGCCGCAACCTGCCGGAAGTGATCCGCGACCACTGGCCGAAGCCACTGGTGTGGTTCTACTGGATCCAGGCCGAACTGGTGGCGATCTTCACCGACCTCGCCGAATTCCTCGGCGCCGCGCTCGGCTTCCACCTGCTGCTGGGCCTGCCGATGGAAGCCGCGGTGGTGCTGGCGTTCGCGGCCACCATGGGCATCCTGTACCTGGAACAGCAGGGCTTCCGCGGGATCGAGCTGGCGATCGCCGCGCTGGTGGGGGTGATCGCGCTGACCTTCGGGGTGCAGTTGCTGTTCACCCACATCGCGGTCGCGCCGACGCTGGAAGGGCTGCTGGTGCCGCGCCTGCCGCCGGGGCCGGAGGCGACCTACCTGGCGGTCGGCATTCTCGGCGCGACGGTGATGCCGCACGTCATCTACCTGCATTCCAGCCTGACCCAGCACCGGCTGGTGGTGCCGGAGGAGGAAAAGCCGGCGCTGATGCGCCAGACCCGGCGCGAGGTGCTGCTGGCGATGGGCATGGCCGGGCTGATCAACCTG
>JBKBXH010000331.1:0-1853 GCA_046313655.1 Thermomonas sp.
GGCGGCAAGGGAAAACTTGCACTTGATTGGTGGGTTCCAAGTGACACGCCAGCCCACTACGTGGCGCTTGTTGACCTTTCCAGTGAGAGCATATGGCTCATGTCGCCTATGGAGCTGCGTATTCACGCGCAGCAACAGCCAGCTGGCCGGCTCCACATCTACATGTACACGGACACATCTGTCCGGCTTCGTCGGTCAGATCGTCTGGCACACTTGCATGAGTTTGAGCATTTCAAGCTGGCCAACCGGGTGTCCGCAGTCTATGGCACCTAACAATTCATTCAAGCCGATGGACCGACCAGAGTTCCGTAGACACTCATTCGCCGCTCTGCGCGTAGCGCCTTTCGAACTGTACCGGTGACATGCCGCCAGCGGAACCATGCCGGCGGATCGGGTTGTAGAACATCTCGATGTAGTCGAACACGTCCGATGCGGCAGTGGCCCGCGTCGGGTAGATCCGACGCTTGATCCGCTCCTTCTTCAGGACGCTGAAGAAGCTCTCGGCCACGGCGTTGTCGTGGCAGTTCCCGCGACGGCTCATGCTCGGCACCATCCGGTGTGCCTTCAGGAACGATTGCCAGTCGCTGCTGGTGAACTGGCAGCCCTGGTCGGAGTGGACCATCACGCCCGGGCCGGGCTTGCGCCGCCATGCCGCTGCCATCAGCGCCTGCAGCACCAGGTCGCTGGTCATCGCCGGCGCCGTCGCCCATCCGACGATCTGGCGCGAGTACAGGTCCATCACGGCCGCCAGGAACAGCCAGCCTTCGTAGGTGCGGATGTAGGTGATGTCCGTGACCCAGACCTTGTTCGGGGCGTGCGGCGAGAAGTCCCGGTTGAGCACGTTTGCCACGGCGCCGACCGGGCCGCCGCGGTGGCGCGGCTTGCCGCCGTAGCCCACCTGCGCCCGCAGACCCTCCGCCTTCATCAGCCGCCAGACGCGATGCCGGCTGCATCGCTCGCCGGCTTCCCGCAGGTCCAGGGCGATCTTGCGATAGCCGTACACCGCGCCGCTAGCCAGCCAGTGGTGCCTGATCAGCCCGAGCAGACGCTGGTCCTCGCGCTCGCGGGCACAGGCTCCCTGGCGCAGCCAGGCGTAGTAGCCGCTGCGGTGCACGCCCAGCACCCGGCACATGGCAACCAGGCGGAACTCGCGGATGTGTGCGCGCATGAACGCGTACTTCGCCCTTACCCCTTGGCAAAGTACGCGGCGGCTTTTTTTAAGATGTCGCGCTCCTCGGTCACGCGCCGCAGCTCGGCCTTCAGTCGGCGGATCTCTGCCGAGTCGCTCGGCGCCGCGGCAGCCCCGGGAAATGGGGCCGTCCTTCTGGCCACCTGCACCCAGCCATACAGCGTGTGCTTGGGGATCCCGATCCGGGACGCCACGTCCACCACCGTAAAGCCGCGCTCCAGCACCTGCTTCACCGCTTCGGCCCGGAACTCATCCGTGTACTGCTTGCTGTTGCCCATAAACACCTCGGTCATTGCCATCAATTATGGCGTCCGGATGTCTACGAAAGGCTGGTCGGTCCAACGTCGACTCAGTGTGCGCTGCGTATGCGTCGCAAGGCGCTGAATTTGGCAATCCAGTGCCCGAACTAGGCAATGCCCGTACGGCGCCTTTGGCTAGCGGCGGCCTTATCGGTATCCGCGGCCCGCTGCGTGACTCGGAACAACCGGTGGTCCGCCCGTATTGGCTCGTCGAGGACATCGAATCGGCTGTGGCAGCCATTCAAGATGCAGGTGGCACGGTCGCCGTTCCTCCCATGGAGCTTCCCGAGCGTGGGCGATTCGCCATCATGCCTGCTTGAGAAAGCCAATGATCTGTTCCGTGGTGAAGCGACTCTTGCGCATGT
>JBKBXH010000332.1:0-1833 GCA_046313655.1 Thermomonas sp.
AGACCTACCGGATCGAGGTGGGCTACCAGCATGGCGCCCAGCCCGGCAACATCGTCGGCGCCATCGCCAACGAGGCCGATCTGGAGAGCCGCTACATCGGCCGCATCGACATCCGCGACGACTACACCCTGGTGGACCTGCCGGAAGGCATGCCCGACGAACTGATGCAGCACATGCAGGCGGTGCGCGTGGCCAGCCGCCCGCTGCGGATGCGTCCGGCCACCGAAGCCGACATCGACGCCCCCAAGCGCAAGCGCGCCTTCGGTCCGCCGCGCGGCGCGCGCCCGGGACCGGGCGGCCCCGGTGGCCCGCGCAAGCCAGATGGCTTCAAGAAACCCGGCGGCTTCAAGCCACGCGGGCCGCGCTGATCGGCACGACGCCCCCGCTGGCGCGTCCCTGACGCAGGCGACGCGCCGCTTTGCCCAAGCTTTGCCTATTGCGCTGCACGATGCCCTTGCCGTCATTCCCGCGCAGGCGGGAATCGCCCTGGCCCGCCCTTCCCGGCAAAGCACCTGCAATGCCGCGTGCGGCTTGGCCCGTCAGGATGTCCTTGGGCCAACCTGCGGCGACAATGACGCCCCCGCCCCTGCCGTGAGCCTGCGCGGATGACCGCCCCGCCCTCCACGTCCTGCGATGCCCTCGTCATCGGCGCCGGTGCCGCCGGCCTGATGTGCGCGCTGACCGCCGGCCAGCGCGGCCTGCGCGTGCGGGTGCTCGACCATGCCAACAAAGTCGGCAAGAAGATCCTGATGTCCGGGGGCGGGCGCTGCAATTTCACCAACACCGGCACCACGCCCGCGAACTACCTCTCGGCCAACCCGCACTTCTGCAAGTCGGCGCTGGCGCGCTACACGCCCTGGCATTTCATCGCGCTGGTGGAGCGGCACGGCATCGCCTACCACGAGAAGGAACTCGGCCAGCTGTTCTGCGACGAATCCTCCAAGCAGATCGTGGCGATGCTGCTGGCCGAATGCGCGGCCGCCGGGGTGGAGATCCGCACCCACTGCACAATCGAGCGAGTGGAGCACACCGACGCCGGACGCTTCCGCCTGCACACCGCGCAGGGCCGCTTCGAGGCGCCATCGCTGGTGGTCGCCAGCGGCGGGCTGTCGATCCCCAGCATGGGCGCCAGCGGGTTCGGCTACGCGCTGGCCCGGCAGTTCGGCCACGCGGTGCGGCCCACCCGCGCCGGGCTGGTGCCACTGACGCTGAGCGGCAAGCACGCCGAGCGCCTGCACGACCTGGCCGGGGTAGCGCTGCCGGTGGAGGCGCGCTGCAACGGCATGGCCTTCCGCAACTTCCTGCTGGTCACCCACCGCGGCCTCAGCGGTCCGGCGATCCTGCAGATCTCCAACTACTGGCAACCCGGCGACGACCTGCGGCTGGACCTGCTGCCCGGGCAAGACGCGGATGCGCTACTGCGCGAGTGGCAGCATGCACGGCGCGACACCGAACTGAAGACGCTGCTGGCCGAGGTGCTGCCCAAGCGCTTCGCCCAGCGCCTATGCGAGCACTGGATCACCAGCAAGCCGCTGCGCCAGTACGCCCCGCGCGAGCTGGACGGCATCGCCGCGCTGCTGCGCGACTGGCCGCTGGTGGCCAGCGGCACCGAGGGCTACCGCACCGCCGAGGTGACCCTGGGCGGCGTGGGCACCGACGGCCTCTCGTCCAGCACGATGATGTCCCGCCACGTGCCGGGCCTGCATTTCATCGGCGAGGTGGTGGATGTCACCGGCTGGCTGGGCGGCTACAACTTCCAGTGGGCCTGGGCCAGCGGCCACGCCGCCGGCCACGCGCTGGGCGGCTGAGCTGGCGCGTCAAAACGGCTGCAGC
>JBKBXH010000333.1:0-1829 GCA_046313655.1 Thermomonas sp.
GCATCGCCCGGGTGCAGGTGATCGCCGGAATCGAAGGCAGGTGCCAGCCGCTCGGGATGGCTGGGATCGCGCAGGGCCGCGTCAAGATCGATCACCGCATCGAACGGGCCGTCGTTGCGTAGCCAGGCGTTGAGCTGGTGGCGCAGGGCGTCCTTGTCCGGCTGGTAGTAGTCGTCCAGCGGGGTGCCGGGGAGGGCGCCGGCGAACGGCGGCAGGGTGGCGCCGAGGATGCGTACGCCGCGGGCATGTGCGCGCTCGACCAGGTGCCGGTAGCCGGCCTGCAGCTCGGCCAGCGTCGGCGCCACCTGTTCGCGGGCGAAGGCGGTGCCCGGCCAGGCGATATCGTTGATGCCGATCAGCACGATCACGCTGGCCACGCCGGACGGGTCGAGCGCGTCGCGCTGGACGCGGGAGACGGCCGCGTCACCCATGCCATCGCGCAGCAGGCGGCCGCCGGAGATGCCGGCATTGACGACTGCCACGCCGCGTGGCGCCAGCCGCGCCGCCAGATGATCGGTCCAGCGCTGGTCGCGGTCCAGGCTGGCGGTGGCGCCATCGGTGATCGAATCGCCGATCACCACCACGCTGCGCGCGGTGGCGCCGGCCTGGACGTCGATGCCGGTCAGGAACAGGCGCGCGGTGGTGGTCGAGGTGGGCGCCAGCATCGGGGCGCGGGTCTGGTCGCCGCTACCGATCAACGCGGTTTGCCGGCCATCCCAATGGAAGGTGCGCAGGCGCAGCCGATCCGGGATATATACGCTGACCTGTACGGCCTGCAGGGCGCTGGTGGCCAGCCCAAGCGGGTCACTCAGGCGCTCCTGGCCGGGGGCGATGACCACCTCGGGCTGGCCATCGAAGGCGAGGGCCATCGGCACCTGTCCGGGCGCGGCGGCAACGCTCGCGGCGCCGATCCGGACCGGCTGGTCGCCGTAGGCATTGCTCAGGCGCACCCGCAGCTGATTCCCGCCGAGGCTCAGGCGCGCGGTCTGGCGGACGGTCTGCCCTTTCAACTGCGCGGGAATGCCAGTGGGGAACAGAAAGTCTGCGTCCCACACCGGTTGCGGGCTGGCCTGCCAGCTGGCCACCCAAGGGGTGGGAGGCGCTGCGGCCGCAGTGGTGGTGGCAGTAAGCAAGGCCGTGGCGGCAAGGCGGGTGAGTGTATTCATCGGGCGATCCATCGAGTGGGGGCCGCCATGGTGATCCGCGCCGCATCTGTGAACTAGACTGCGTGCGGACAAGCATCTGTGAACTGGATTCATCCCATGGCAGGCACCGATATCAACCGTTCCGGCGAACTGGAAGTATTCGTCCGGGTCATCGAAACCGGCGGTTTCTCGGCGGCGGCGCGCTCGCTGGAGCTGAGCCCGTCGGCGGTCAGCAAACTGGTGTCGCGGCTGGAGCAGCGGCTGGGCACGCGCCTGCTGCAACGCTCGACCCGCCAGTTGCAGCTCACGCCGGAGGGCTGCACCTTCTACGAGCGGGGGCTGCGGGTGCTGGCCGACCTGGACGAGGCCGAGCGCTGCGCCAGTGCCCATGCCGAGCCACGCGGGCGACTGCGGGTGAATGCCAATGTGCCGTTCGGGCACCACTTCCTGCTGCCGCTGCTGCCTGACTTCCTCGCCCGGCATCCGCAGGTGGGCGTGGACCTGGTGCTTACCGACGAGGTGATCGACCTGCTGGAACAGCGCACCGACGTGGCCGTGCGCGCCGGGCCGCTGAAGAATTCCCGCCTGGTGGCGCGGCGGCTGGGGGCGACCCCGATGGTGATCGTGGCGGCACCGGCGTATGCCGTCCGCCACGGTCTGCCGGAGACGACCGATGCACTGCTG
>JBKBXH010000334.1:0-1820 GCA_046313655.1 Thermomonas sp.
GGCGAGGCAAATCACGACGCCGTGCTCGCCTGAAGGTGGGCGCCAGAACGAGTTCCGATTTGAGGCGCGGCGGCGAAAAGGCCCGGTGGCCGGGTTATTCCGATGACGCGGACATTCGTGCTGGATCGTGTCCCAAGCCGTGGTGTAACAGTCGGTCATCGCGACGCGCTCGGGCGTCGGTGTTTGGTCAGTGCGCCACGGCTGGCACGCTGACCAGCGCAGTGTCGCCGACGGTGGCCAGGGTTTCCAGTGTGAGGTAGCGTCGCTGGATGCTCCATTCGTCGGTCTGCTCCAGCAGCAGGGCGCCTACCAGCCGGTAGATCGCCGCTTCGTTCGGGAAGATCCCGACGACGTCGGTTCTGCGCTTGATCTCGCCGTTGAGCCGCTCCAGTGGGTTCGTCGAGTGCAGCTTCGTCCAGTGCTCGCGTGGGAACGTCATGTGCGCCAGCACGTCCTGTTCGGCGCTGTCCATGAGTTGGGCTGCCTTCGGAAACCGGCCGCGCAGCTGGTCGGCGACCGTGCGCCACTGGGTTCGCGCCGCCTCGGCGCCGTCCTGCGCGAAGATCGTGCCGATCAGCGCCGACACCACCCGCCGCTGGCCCTTGGGCACCGTCGCCAGCACGTTGCGCATGAAGTGCACCCGGCAGCGCTGCCAGGTCGCCTTGAGCACCTTCGCGCACGCCGCCTTGAGCCCCTCGTGGGCGTCGGAGATCACCAGCTTCACCCCGCGCAGGCCGCGTCGCATCAGGCCGCGCAGGAAGTCCGTCCAGAATGGCTCGGCTTCCGAGGCGCCTACGCCCAGCCCCAGCACTTCGCGCCGACCGTCGGTGTTCACCCCGACGGCGATTATCACGGCCACCGACACGATCCGGCCGGCCTCGCGAACCTTCACGTACGTCGCGTCGATCCACAGATACGGCCAGTCGCCCTCGATCGGCCGCTCGCGGAACTCCCCCACCTTCCCGTCGATCTCCTCGCACAGCCGCGAGACCTCGCTCTTGGAGATCCCGCCCATCCCCATCGCCTTCACCAGCGCGTCCACGTTGCGCGTGGATACGCCCTGCACGTAGGCCTCCTGGATCACCGCGGCCAGCGCCTTCTCGGCCGTCCGGAGCGGCTCCAGGAAGCCCGGGAAGTAGCTACCCTGGCGCAGCTTGGGTATCCGCAACGGGATCGTCCCGGCCCGCGTCTCCCACTCGCGGTCCCGATAGCCGTTGCGCTGGGTCGTGCGCTCGCCCGGCTTGCGTTCGCCCAACGCCGCGTTGCAGCAGCCCTCGACGTCGAACTCCATCATCCGCTGCACCGTGTTCTTGTTCATGCCCAGAAGTCCGGCCACCGTGCGGTAGCCGAACGACGGCTCCTCTTCGATCAGCGCCGTGATGGGCTCGGCCAGCGCCGGCTTGACCGACGGCGGTGCCTTGGTCGGCCGGTAATACACCGTGCGCCGTGCCACCCCGAACCACCGGCACAACTTCACCATCGAGACCTTAAAGCCCTCCGCGCGCAGTCCCTGCTGGATCGAGAGCATCAGGTCTCGTCCTTGCCCAACAGGGACGCCAATTTTTTTCTGGCGCGCAACTCCAGCATGGCCTCGCCGTAGGCCTCCTGCAGGTCCTTGAGCTGCCGCTCGTACTGCTCCCGCACATCCTCGGGCTTCGCTCGCAAGGCGTTCTCCATGCCGCGCTTGGCGTCATCGACCCAGCTCTCGATCTCCGACGGCGTCAGGTCGAACTGCCGACTCGTCCCGGCCACCGTCGCCTTCCCTTGGAGGATCTCCAGTACCAACGCCGACTTCCGCCGAGCCGTCCAACGCTTGATCT
>JBKBXH010000335.1:0-1807 GCA_046313655.1 Thermomonas sp.
CAGCGACTGCTGGATCGAAGGCAGCGCCGCCTTGACCGAGCGGGCGACGTCGAGGCTGTTGGCGGTGGAGGTCTTGACGATGCCGATGCCCAGCGCCGGTTCGCCGTTGCTGTGGTACCAGGCGCGGCGTTCGGCCGACTCCAGCGCCACCCGCGCCACGTCGCCCAGGCGCACCACGTAGCCGTCGCGGCCCTTGCCCAGCGGCAGGTCGGCGAACTGCCCGGGGCTGGTGTAGTCGCGCGCCACCCGCAGGATGAAGTCGCGGTCGGCCGATTCGATCCGGCCCGCGCCCAGCTCGACGTTCTCCGCGCGCAGCGCGCTCTCCACGTCGGCCGCGGTCAGGCCGCGCGCGGCCAGCTTGTCGCCGTCCAGCCACACGCGCATCGCATAGCGCTGGCTGCCGCCCAGGAACACGCGCGCCACGCCCTGCAGGCTGGAGAAGCGGTCCACCAGGTAGCGCTGCGCGTAGTCCGACATCTGCATCTGGTCCATCGCGGTGGAGCGCAGGTTGAACCAGATGATGGCGTCGGAATCGGCCTCGACCTTGCTGATCTCGGGCGGGCGCGCCTCCGGCGGGATGCGGTCGGCCACCCGGCTCACCGCGTTGCGCACGTCGTTGGCGGCGGCCTCGATGTCGCGGGTGGCGTAGAACTCGATGCTGATCCGCGAGCTGCCGTTCTGGCTGCTGGAGTCGATGGTGTTGATGCCCTCGATCCCGGCCAGCGCATCCTCCAGCGGCTTGGTGATGCGGGTCTCGATCACCCCCGCGGACGCGCCGGGATATTCCACCTGTACGGAGACGATCGGCGGGTCGATCGCCGGCAACTCGCGCAGGGTCAGGCGCAGGAACGACATCACCCCGAGCACGATCAGCAGCAGGCTCATCACCACGGCCAGCACCGGGCGCTTGATCGACAGGTCGGACAGTTTCATGGCGTCACTTCGCCGCTGCGGCGGGGGCGGCGCCGGACGCGGCGCGGGCGCTGGCCGGCGCGACCGGCGTGACCTTCGCGCCCGGCTGCAGCTTGCCGGTGCCCTGGGTGACGATGCGATCGCCGGCGGCCACGCCCTCCTTCAGCATCACCCAGCCGGGGATGCGGCCACCCACCACCACGTCGGCCTTCTCCACGCTGCCATCGCCCTTCACCCGCCAAACGAAGGTCTCGCTGCCCACCTGCTGCACTGCCAGCTCCGGCACCACCAGCGCCGGGCGGGTGGCGCGCACCAGCGCGACGTCCACCAGCATGCCCGGCTTCAGCAGGCGCTCGGGGTTGGCGAACTCGCCACGCACGGTGGCAGCACGGGTGGCGGCCTCCAGCCGCGCCGACACGGTGGCGACCCGGCCCGCGAAGCTGCGCCCCGGCCAGGCGCTGGCGCGGCCATCCAGGGCCTGCCCCGGCGCAACCCCGGCCAGCTCGGTCTCGGGCACCGGACAATCCACGAACACGCGGGAAATATCGTCGAGGGTGGCGATCGCCGTGCCCGGCGTCACCAGCGCGCCAGGGCTGACCTGGCGGATGCCCAGCACCCCGGCGAACGGCGCGCGGATCACGCGGTCCGCGAGGTTGGCGCGGATCTGCGCCGCCTGCGCCTGCGCCGCATCGCGGGTAGCGCGCGCAGTATCCAGCGCGGAGCGCGCGACCAGCTGCTGCCCGGCCAGCTGCTCCAGCCGCCGGTACTGGGCGTCGGCATCGCGCGCCTGCGCCTGCGCGGAGGCCAGCGCCGCCCGCTGCTGCTGGCCGGTCAGGGTCACCAACGGCGCGCCCTTGGCCACCTCCTGCCCGCTCTCGAAATGCACGGCCTGCAC
>JBKBXH010000336.1:0-1747 GCA_046313655.1 Thermomonas sp.
GGTCCTGCAATCCCGCTGACACCACGACCAGCGATAATGCCGATATGAACACTCCGCATACCCCTGCCCGACTCCGCCTGC
Organism: Thermomonas sp.; assembly: GCA_046313655.1. Lineage (GTDB taxonomy): Bacteria > Pseudomonadota > Gammaproteobacteria > Xanthomonadales > Xanthomonadaceae > Thermomonas. Next base: position 82 of record JBKBXH010000336.1, read on the forward strand.
TGCCGTTCGCCGGCAGCCTGCTGCTGGCCGCCTGCGCCAGCACCAGCCCCCTCCCGCACGCCGCCGCCCCGGCCGGCGCCCAGGCCGCCGCGCTGCACGTGGACGTGCCCGCCATCCGGCATCCGGACGGCGAGACCCCGCAGTGGTGGTACCGCGCCGGCGCCGCCCAGGCCGCGGAGCGCGGGGCCATGAACGGCCGCGCCAAGAACGTGATCGTGTTCCTCGGCGACGGCATGAGCCTGGCCACGGTGGCCGCCGCGCGCATCCTGGAAGGCCAGCGCAAGGGCGGCAGCGGCGAGGAGAACCGCCTGGCTTGGGAGATCTTCCCGGACACCGCGCTGAGCAAGACCTACAACACCAATTCGCAGACCCCGGACTCGGCCGGCACCATGAGCGCGATCGCCACCGGCGCCAAGACCCGGCTGGGCGTGCTCAGCATCGGCCAGAGCGCGCCGCGCGGCGACTGCAAGGCGGCGCTGGCCACCCCGCTGCTCACCCTGTGGGAGCTGGCGGCGTCCGCCGGCATGGCCACCGGCGTGGTCACCACCACCCGCGTCACCCACGCCACCCCGGCCGCGACCTTCAGCCACAGCGCCGACCGCAACTGGGAAGGCGATGCCGACCTGCCGCCGGAGGCGCAGGCCGAAGGCTGCATCGACATCGCCCGGCAGATGGTGGAATCGCCGTACGGCAACGGCCCCGACGTGCTGATGGGCGGCGGCCGCAGCTACCTGATGCCGACCAGCCAGCGCGACCCGGAGTACGACGACAAGGTCGGCGCGCGCCTGGACGGGCGCGACCTGATCGCCGAATGGCAGCAGCGCCACCCCGGCGGGGCCTACGTCTGGAACGAGGCGCAGCTGCGCGCGGCGCCGGCGGACAAGCCGCTGCTGGGCCTGTTCGAGCCCGACCACATGCACTACGACCACGACCGCCCGCAGGACCCCGCCGGCGAACCCTCGCTGGCGGAGATGACCCGCGCCGCGATCACCCGCCTGGCGCGCAACCCCGACGGCTACGTGCTGCTGGTGGAAGGCGGCCGCATCGACCACGCCCACCACTCCGGCAACGCCTTCCGCGCGCTGGACGAGACCATCGCATTCTCCGACGCGGTGCGCGCCGCCACCGAGATGACCTCGCCGCAGGACACCCTGATCCTGGTCACCGCCGACCACTCGCACACCATGACCTTCGCCGGCTATCCCACCCGCGGCAACCCGATCCTGGGCAAGGTCAAGGGCGGCAGCGGCGAAGAGAACGACCCCACCCAGCTGGCGCGCGATGCCACCGGCCTGCCCTACACCACGCTGAGCTATGCCAACGGCCCCGGCTACGTCGGCGCCAGCTCGCGCCAGCCGGAAGGCCCCAAGCACTTCGAGCACTGGATGGAGGACGTGCGCCCCGCCCGCAACGGGCGCCCGGACCTGACCCACGTGGACACCGAGGACCCGGACTACATGCAGGAAGCGCTGGTGCCGGCGAAGTCGGAAACCCACGGCGGCGAAGACGTCGGCATCTGGGCCAGCGGCCCCGGCAGCGCCGCCGTGCGCGGCTCGCTGGAGGAAAACGCGATCTACCACGTCCTGCTGCAGGCCACCCCCCGCTTGCGTGCGGCGGCCTGCGCGCACCAGCTGTGCGATGGCAACGGGGTCCCGGTGACCCTGCC
>JBKBXH010000337.1:0-1747 GCA_046313655.1 Thermomonas sp.
GCTCGGCGTCCATGTCGGCCGCCGACATCGGCTGGCCCGCGCCCGGCTTGAGGGTGATCTTCTTGCGGGTCACCACCTCGACGGTGCTGGCGCCGCGACCGGCCTTGCCGCCGCCGCCCACGGTGATCTCCTGCTTGCGGCTGCGGCTGAGGGTGATCTTGCCCGGCGCGATGACCTCGTCGACCGGCTTGTCGGCCTTGCCGTGCGCACGGCGCAGGAAGCCGTGCAGCTTGAGTTTCTCGGCGCTGGTGATGACCTGGTCGGGACCGCTGAACTTCATGCCGGCCTCGGCCAGCTGTTCCAGCAGTTTCTCGACCGGGGTATTCACCAGTTCGGCCAGCTTGCGGATGGTGGTTTGCTGCGACATTCGGTTTCCGGTGTCATTGGCCGCCGCGCGGGCGGCCGGATGTGGCGATTGTAGGGCGGAGCAGGCCCCGCCGTTTGCCGGCGCCCGGGCCGGCGCTGCTTACTCGAACCAGTGCTTGCGCGCTTCCATGATCAGCGCGGCGGCGCGCTCGGCACCCACGCCCTCGAGGTCCGCGATCTCGTCGGTGGCGGCCTCGGCCAGGTCCTCGCGGGTGCGCACGCCGCGCCCGGCGAGCGCGTAGGCGGTGGCCTCGTCCATGCCCTCCAGCGAGAGCAGATCCTCGGCCGGCTGGTGCTCCTCGAGGGTTTCCTCGGCGGCCAGCGCCTCGTTCAGCAGGGCGTCGCGGGCGCGCGAGCGCAGTTCCTCCACGATGTCCTCGTCGAAGCCCTCCACCGCCAGCAGCTCGGCCACCGGCACGTAGGCGACTTCCTCCACGGTGCCGAAGCCCTCGCTGACCAGGATGCCGGCGATCTCCTCGTCCACTTCCAGCTTGTCCATGAACAGCTGGCGGGCGGCGGCCTGCTCGGCCTCGGACTTGGCCTGCACCTGGTCGGCGGTCATCACGTTGAGCTGCCAGCCGGTCAGGCGGCTGGCCAGGCGCACGTTCTGGCCGCCGCGCCCGATCGCCTTGGCGAGGTTCTCCTCGGCCACTGCGATATCCATCGAGTGCTTGTCCTCGTCGACGATGATCGACTGCACCTCGGCCGGCGCCATCGCGTTGATGACGAACTGGGCGGGGTTGTCGCTCCACAGCACGATGTCCACGCGCTCGCCGTTGAGCTCGTTGGTCACCGCCTGCACGCGCGATCCGCGCATGCCGATGCAGGCGCCGATCGGATCGGTGCGGTTGTCGTGCGCCAGCACCGCGATCTTGGCGCGGTCGCCGGGGTCGCGCGCGCAGGCCATGATCGAGACCAGGCCCTGGCCGACTTCCGGCACCTCGAGCTTGAACAGCTCCATCATGAATTCCGGCGCGGCGCGGCTGATGAACAGCTGCGGCCCGCGGGGCTCGCTGCGCACGTCGTACAGGTAGCCGCGCACGCGGTCGCCGGTGCGCAGCACGTCGCGCGGGATGCCCTTGTCCTTGGAAATGATGGCCTCGGCGTTGCCGCCCAGGTCCACGTACACGTTGCCGCGCTCCACGCGCTTGACCACGCCGGTCACCAGCTCGCCCACGCGGTCCTTCCACGCGTCCACCACCTGCTGGCGCTCGGCCTCGCGCACGCGCTGCACGATCACCTGCTTGGCGGCCTGCGCTGCGATGCGGCCGAACTCGGGGTTCTCGATCTGCTCCTCGATGTAGTCGCCGACCTCGACGCCCTCGGCTTCCTCGACGGCGTCCATCAGGCGCACCTGGCGGTCGGGCGACTCCATCACCAC
>JBKBXH010000338.1:0-1727 GCA_046313655.1 Thermomonas sp.
CGCCGCGCTCGCGCGCGCGGCGCTGCCGGCGCTGCGCCGCTCGGGCATCCTGATGGCGCGCGCCGAGGTGCTGGCCTGCCTGCTGGCGCGCCAGGGCCGGCTCGACGACGCCGCTCGGCTGCTCGGCGCGTCGGACCGCTTCCGCCGCTGCTCTGGCGTCCCGCGCGACAGCGTCGCCCGCACCTGTCACGCGCGCGCGCTGGCGCTCGTGACGGCGGGCGTGGACGCGGCCGATGGCCGGACCTGGCTGGCCGAGGGCGAGGCGACCGACGAGGACGGCGTCGCCGCCGCGCTGCTGGCGCCGGCGGGGGAGGCGGGATGAGGCAAGGGCCGATGCCGCGGGGCAGCCGGTGGCGCACGGTGGCCCGGGCCATGCCGCGGTGCATCGCCCGTGGCCTGGTCGCCAGCCCGGTGGGCCCGTGACGGCGCGACGTGGGATCGTGCCCGCGCTGCCGCCCCGTGAAGAGCCACTGTCCAGCCTGGAGACCGGATGACACAGCTGAAGAACAACGCCCCCTCGGCCCGCGCGAAGACGTTCCCCGAAGGCTGGAAGACGATGAACCAACCGCCCGCGCCCGACGCGCGCGCGCTGCTCGACCACTTTGCCGACACCTACTTTTCGCTGCGGTTCGGCCTGGCGGTGCTCGCGGTCGCCTTCCCCATGGCCTTGTTTTTGGGCGGTCGGCTGTTGTTCGGCCTGGAATTGCAGCCGTCCATGAGCGCGTACTTCTGGGCCGCGGGCGAGCGCGACGATGGCGCCTACGGCATGCGTACGGTCTTCGTCGGCTTCCTGTGCGCGATCGGTGCCGGCCTGTACCTGTATAAGGGCCTGACCTCGGCCGAGAACCTGGCGCTCAACGCGGCCGGCTTGTGCGCCGCGCTGGTCGCGCTGTTCCCGGCCGACAAGGACCCGTCCGTCGGCGGGTCGGGCTGGGTGCAGGCGACGACCTGCACGCCTCAAGGGTGCCCTGGGGTGCACTACGGCGCGGCGGTGTTGCTGTTCGCGCTGCTCGCCTACGTCGCGTGGGCCTGCGCCTGCAAGTCGCTGCGCTACCTGCCCGAAGGGGAAGCGATCGAGCCACGGTGGCGGTGGCTGAAGCGCTTCGTCGAGAACAAGCGTGTCCCCACCCGGCAGTGGTTCGAGCGCTGGTACCGCGCAATCGCGATCACCCTGATGTCGGTGTTGGCCATCGGCGTGGGTTGCAAGCTGATCGACGTGCCATGGACCCACTGGCTGTTCGTCGTCGAGGCCGCCGGCATCGTCGTCTTCGGCCTGTACTGGCTGGTCAAGACCGTCGAACTGTCGATGTCCCAGCCCGAGCGGGACCCCGAGCACGCGGCCGTGCTGGCGCGGGCGAAGAAATCTGCGGACGGCACGCCAGCCGTCGCCTCTCCGGCGGCGGACGGGCGCTAGCCGCGCTTTGGGCGGACCTCGCGCCGCGGCGAGGGGCGGTGCCCCCCGCCATGCCGCCCGCCCGGCCTGCCGCGCCAGGCCACCCCGGGTCGTGTCTGCGGGACGGCAGGGGCCTACGGGATGCCGACGACGAACGGCACGTCGAAGGTCTGGCCGCCGGCCGTCACCTGCACCCGGCCCAGCAGCGTGGACCCGGGCCGGAAGGTTTCCGCGGCGGCCGCCTGCACCGTCCAGCGCAGGCGGTAGGTCGGCAGGCTCAGGCTCAGCAGCCGGCCCACACTGCCGTACAGGGGCAGCAGCTGTTCCGCGATGT
>JBKBXH010000339.1:0-1727 GCA_046313655.1 Thermomonas sp.
TCCACTAAAAGGGGAACCCCGTCACATTTTCGCAACCGGCATCACCTGAACAGGGCAATGCGCCTGTTCATCTCCGGATTCCCTAACGTTTTCTGAACCCTTTGCCGGCCACGGGCGGGCATAGTCGCCGTTCGTTTCCGGCACCGTGATGACCGCGTGAAGACAGAGCACCTGCCCCACGGCCATACCGCCCCCCGACATCGTCGTTTCCCCGCCGTCCTCGCTGCGCTGGCGCTGTCCGCCGCCAGCCTGCCGGCGTGGGCCATGAACCCGCCGCCGGCCAAGGCCGACGAAGCGGCTGCGACCGCACCCGCCGCCTCCGCGTCCCCGGCGGCGCCGCTGCCGGCAATCGCCGCCGCCCTGCCGGCCGCCGCCGCCATCGCCACCCCCGACAACCAGCCGCTGGCCGCGCAACTGCAGGCCCTGCAGAAGGCGCAGGACCAGCTGCAAAACGGCGGCAGCGCCTCCGCTGCGGCCGACGCCAACGGCGGCTCGCTGATCAAGAGCGTGCTCCAGCGCGCCTTCACCCTGCTCGGCACGCCCTACCGCTACGGCGGCAGCTCGCCGGAGGGCGGGTTCGATTGCAGCGGCCTGGTCAGCTACGTGTTCCGCACCATCGGCATCGACCTGCCGCGCGTCTCGCGCGCGATGGCCAGCGAAGGCACCCGCATCGTCAGCCGCGACGCGCTGGCCGAGGGCGACCTGGTGTTCTTCGGCCGCCGCGGCCACATCGACCATGTCGGCATCTACATCGGCAACGGCCAGTTCCTGCACGCGCCGCGCACCGGGCGCGATGTCACCGTTTCCAGCCTGACCAGCGGCTACTGGGCGCAGAAGTACATGGAAGCGCGCCGGCTGCCCGCCGCGGGCTGACCCCCGGCGCGGCACGCCGCCGCAGCATGGAAGATGGACTCTCGTTGACGCCGCCCACGGGCGGCGGCGTCGCATCCGGGGCTCGCCCCGGCGCGTCGACGCGAATCAAGCGCGAATCAGCCGCCGGCGTCCGGCCGGTAGCGCGCGATCGCCTGCTCGGCGTTGCGCGCCAGCGCCATCACCTGCTGCGCGTATTCGGCCAGCAGGCGGTCGTCCTCGCTGACCGGCTGCCACGGCGGCACCGGCACCGGCGCGCCCTCCGGGGCATCCAGCGCCACGAACACAATCACGCAATGCGTGCACAGCCGCGCCTCGGCCTCGTCCGCGCGCGGGTCGCGCGCGCGCACGTCCACCGCGAAATGCATCGAGGTGGTGCCGGTATGCACCAGCGTGGCCTCGACGCTGACCAGGTCGCCGATCCGGATCGGGGCCACGAAGCGGATCCCGCCCACTGCCACCGTCACGCTGTACTGGCCGCTCCAGCCGATCGCGGCAGCATAGCCGGCCTGGTCGATCCACTTCATCACCTGCCCGCCGTGGACCTTGCCGCCGAAATTCACGTCCGACGGCTCGGCGAGGAAACGCATGCGCAACTGGCGCTGGCGACCGCTCATGCGGGGCTCCATGCCGCGGCACGCGCGGCGAGGCGAATTCAGAACGGGATGTCGTCGTCGAACGGCACGTCGTCGAACGCCGGCTTGGACGACGCCGGCGCTGGCTCACGGCGCTGCGCCGGGGCGCTGCGCTGCGGGCGGTCGCCGCCGTAGCCGCCACCGCGGGACTGGTATCCACCGCCACCCTCGCCGCCGCCGCGCTGGCCATCACCGCCGCCGATCATCTGCATCTCGTCGGCT
>JBKBXH010000340.1:0-1714 GCA_046313655.1 Thermomonas sp.
GCCCGCGCCCCTTCCCTCGCCGGGAAGGGGCTGCGGCCAGCCCCGCCGCCCTGCGCGGCTGGCCGCAGCCCGCTTCCACCCCGCCGTTTCCGCCATATCCGCCCCACGTCCCACCCTCCCCCGAGGATGTCCCGAATGCTCGAGCAAGACCTGAAAGACCAACTGGCCGGCTACCTGGAGCGCGTGCAGGCGCCGATCGAACTGGTCGCCAGCCTGGACGACTCGCCGGCCGCGCGCGAACTGGACGCGCTGCTGGACGAGATCGCCGCGCTCTCGCCGAAGATCCGCCGCGCCGCCGGCGACGATGCGCGCAAGCCTTCGTTCCTGATCCGCCGCGCCGGCAGCGACGTGCAGGTCGGCTTCGCGGCGGTCCCGCTGGGCCACGAGTTCACCTCGCTGGTGCTGGCCCTGCTGCAGGTCGGCGGGCACCCGGTGAAGATCGACGAGGCGCTGGCCGCGCAGGTGCGCGCGCTGGACGGCGACTACCTCTTCGAAACCTACATGTCGCTGCACTGCCAGAGCTGCCCGGACACGATCCAGGCGCTGAACGCGATGAGCGTACTGAATCCGCGCATCCGCCACGTGGCGATCGACGGCGCGCTGTTCCGCGAAGAAGTCGAGGCGCGCCAGATCCTGTCGGTGCCGACCGTCTACCTCAACGGCGAGTTGTTCGATACCGGCCGCATGGGCGTCGAGCAGATCCTCGCCAAGCTCGATACCGGCGCCGCCGCGCGCGCCGCCGAGGCGCTGAAGGATCGCGCGCCCTACGACATGCTGATCGTCGGCGGCGGGCCGGCCGGCGCGGCCGCCGCGATCTACGCCGCGCGCAAGGGCATCCGTACCGGCGTCGTGACCGAGCGCTTCGGCGGCCAGGTGCTCGACACCCTGGGCATCGAGAACTTTCCGTCGGTCGAATACACCGAAGGCCCGAAGCTGGCCGCTGCGCTGGAAGCGCACGTGCGCCAGTACGGAGTGGACCTGGTCACCGCGCAGGTCGCGCGCGCCCTGCATCCGGCCGGCGACGACGGCCTGGCCGGGGTGGAACTGGAAAGCGGCCCCACCCTGCGCGCGCGCAGCGTGGTGCTGGCCCCCGGCGCGCGCTGGCGCCAGACCGGCGTGCCCGGCGAGGCGGAGTACCGCACCCGCGGCGTCACCTACTGCCCGCATTGCGACGGCCCGCTGTTCAAGGGCAAGCCGGTGGCGGTGATCGGCGGCGGCAACTCCGGCGTGGAGGCGGCGATCGACCTCGCCGGCGTCGCCTCCGAGGTCACCCTGCTGGAATACGAGGGCAAGCTGCGCGCCGACGAGGTGCTGCAGCGCAAGCTGCACAGCCTGCCCAACGTGCGCGTGCTGGTGAATGCGCAGACCACCGAGATGCTGGGCGATGGCCAGCGCCTGACCGGCCTGCGCTGGCTGGAGCGCGGCACCGCGCTGCGCCACGAGCTGGCGGTGGACGGCGTGTTCGTGCAGATCGGCCTGCTACCCAACACCGAGTGGCTGAAGGGCGCGGTGAAGCTGTCGGCGCGCGGCGAGATCGTGATCGACGACCGCGGCCAGACTTCGCTGCCCGGGGTGTTCGCCGCCGGCGACGCCACCACCGAGCCCTACAAGCAGATCGTGGTCGCAATGGGCGCCGGCTCCACCGCCGCGCTGTCCGCCTTCGACCACCTGATCCGCACCCCGGCCGACGCCGCGCAGGCGGCCTGAGCCATGG
>JBKBXH010000341.1:0-1713 GCA_046313655.1 Thermomonas sp.
GGGCGGTCGGCCACGAACACGTTGCGCGCCTGCCGGTTCAGGCGCGCGCCGCCGCACTCGGGGCAGGCGCGCTCGCTGATGTACTTGGCCAGTTCCTCGCGCACCGCGGCGCTCTCGGTCTCGCGGTAGCGGCGTTCCAGGTTCGGCAGGATGCCCTCGAACGGATGCCGGCGCTGCACCCGGCGGCCGGTCTCGCCGATGTAGGCGAGGTTGATCTCCTCGCTGCCGCTGCCGTTCAGGATGATGTCGCGGATGCGCGCCGGCAGCTGCTGCCACGGGGTGTCCACGTCGAAGCCGTAGTGCCGCGCCAGCGAGGCGATCATCGAGAAGTAGTAGGTGTTGCGGCGGTCCCAGCCGCGCATCGCCCCGGCCGCCAGCGACAGCTCCGGGTGCGCCACCACCTTGGCCGGGTCGAAGAACTGCGCTACCCCGAGGCCGTCGCAGCCGGGGCAGGCGCCGACCGGCGAGTTGAACGAGAACAGCCGCGGCTCCAGCTCCGGCAGCGAGTAATCGCACACCGGGCAGGCGTAGCGCGAGGAGAACAGCAGCGGCGTGGCGTCCGGCGCGGCGGCCGCTTCCGGCATCCTGCCTCCCGCGGCACTCGTGCTTCCATGCACGTCGTCCATCGACTGCACGATGGCCATGCCGTCGCCCAGCTTGAGCGCGGTCTCGAACGATTCGGCCAGGCGCTGGCGGATGTCGGCGCGCGGGCGGAAGCGGTCGATCACCGCCTCGATGGTGTGCTTCACCCGCGGCGCCAGCGGCGGCACCGCGTCGATCTCGTGCAGCACGCCGTCCACCCGCACCCGCACGTAGCCCTGCGCGCGCAGCTGGTCGAACACCTGCGCATGCTCGCCCTTGCGCTCGCGCACCACCGGCGCCAGCAGCATCCAGCGCTGCTCGGCCAGCGCCGGGTCGGCCTCCATCGCCAGCACCTGGTCCACCATCTGGCTGACGGTCTGCGCCTCCAGCGGGAAGCCGTGGTCCGGGCAGCGCGGGCTGCCCACGCGCGCGTACAGCAGGCGCAGGTAGTCGTGGATCTCGGTGATGGTGCCGACCGTCGAGCGCGGGTTGTGGCTGGTGGACTTCTGCTCGATCGAGATCGCCGGGGACAGGCCCTCGATGTGGTCGAGGTCGGGCTTGTCCATCACGCTCAGGAACTGCCGTGCGTAGGCGGAGAGCGACTCCACGTAGCGGCGCTGGCCCTCGGCGTAGATGGTGTCGAACGCCAGCGACGACTTGCCGGAGCCGGACAGGCCGGTGATCACGATCAGCTTGTCGCGCGGCAGGTCGAGGTCGATGTTCTTGAGGTTGTGCGTCCGTGCGCCGCGGATGCGGATGTAGTCCAGGGCCATCGCGATGTCCTGCCGGGTGGGGAGGCCGGGATGCGCCGGCCAATCGGGAAGCGTAGCGAGGGGGCGATTTGGGGGCAAATCGCGGGATTGCCAGTTTCGGTGTCGGGCGTCGCCCGGGATGAGACGGGCGACGGGGCCGTCCGGATGCAGCGCGCTGCCGTCGGGCGGGGCGCCCGCAAGGGTCGCATTCCGCCCGTCCGGAGAGCGGGTTGACCCTAACCCGCTGAATCCCCTACAATTCCGCTCCTGTCCGCCCGCGATGGCGGCAGACCCTGCCGCCGCGACGTGGCGAAGCCCCCAGAAGAACTACAGAACCGAGAGACTCCAACATGTACGCAGTACTGGTCACCGGCGGTAA
>JBKBXH010000342.1:0-1681 GCA_046313655.1 Thermomonas sp.
TTGCCGTTGGCGTCGCACTTGGTGACCACCACCTTCATGCCGCACATCTGCGCCGAGGCCGGGTTGGTGCCGTGCGCGGATTCCGGGATCAGGCAGATGTTGCGGTGGCCCTCGCCGCGCGAGGCGTGGTAGGCGCGGATCGCCAGCAGGCCGGCGTACTCGCCCTGCGCGCCGGAGTTCGGCTGCAGGCTCACCGCGTCGTAGCCGGTGGCCTCCACCAGCATCGCTTCCAGTCCGTCGATCAGCTCCTTGTAGCCCTGTGCCTGCTCGGCCGGCGCGAACGGATGCAGGTTGCCGAACTCCGGCCAGGTCACCGGGATCATCTCGGCGGTGGCGTTGAGCTTCATGGTGCAGCTGCCCAGCGGGATCATGGTGCGATCCATCGCCAGGTCCTTGTCGGCCAGCGTGCGCAGGTAGCGCAGCAGTTCGTGCTCGCTGTGGTGGGTGTTGAACACCGGGTGGGTGAGGAAGGCGCTCTTGCGTTGCAGCTCCGCCGGGATCAGCGACGGCGCGCTCGCGTCCAGCGCGTCGATGTCGGGCAGGGTGGCATCGTCGCCGCCGAAGATGCGCCACAGCAGTTCGAGGTCGGCGCGGGTGGTGGTTTCGTCCAGCGAGATGCAGATCGACCCGTTCTGGCGCACGCGCAGGTTGGCGCGGTGCGCGCGGGCGCGTTCGGCCAGCGCGGCGGAGCGCTCGCCGGCGTCGATGCACAGGGTGTCGAACGCGGTGGCGTGCACGCTGGCATGCCCCAGCTGGCGCAGGCCGTCGGCGAGGATGGCGGTGTAGCGCGCCACGCGCTGGGCGATGCGCTTCAGGCCGTCGGGGCCGTGGTACACCGCGTACATCGCGGCCATCACCGCCAGCAGCACCTGCGCGGTGCAGATGTTGGAGGTCGCCTTCTCGCGGCGGATGTGCTGCTCGCGGGTCTGCAGGGTGAGGCGGTAGGCCGGGTTGCCGTCGGCGTCGATGGACACGCCGATCAGGCGGCCCGGCATGCTGCGCTTGTAGGCATCCCGGCAGGCCATGAACGCGGCGTGCGGTCCGCCGAAGCCGAACGGCACGCCGAAGCGCTGGCTGTTGCCGATCACGATGTCCGCGCCCATCTCGCCCGGCGACTTCAGCAGGGTCAGGGCCAGCAGGTCGGTGGCGACCACGAACAGCGCGCCGTGCGCGTGGATGGCCTCGGCGTCCTTTTCCCAGTCGGCGACCCAGCCGCTGGACGCCGGGTACTGCGCCAGCACGCCGAAGTAGTCGCCTTCGGCGATCGCGGCGTGCACCGCGTCGGTGCCGCGCACCACGTTCACCTTCAGGCCCAGCGGCTCGGCGCGGGTCTGCAGCACCTCGATGGTCTGCGGGTGAGTGTCGCCGACCACGAGGAAGGTATCGGACTTCGACTTCGCGGAGCGCTTCGCCAGGGTCATCGCCTCGGCCGCGGCGCTGGCCTCGTCGAGCAGCGATGCGTTGGCGATATCCATCCCGGTGAGGTCAGCCACCATGGTCTGGAAGTTGATGAGGGCTTCCATGCGGCCCTGCGAGATTTCCGCCTGGTACGGGGTGTAGGCGGTATACCAACCGGGACTTTCCAGCACATTGCGCAGGATTACGGCAGGCGTCAGGGTGCCGTGGTAGCCCATGCCGATCAGGCTGGTCCAGACCTCATTCTGTTCGGCATAACCGCGCA
>JBKBXH010000343.1:0-1665 GCA_046313655.1 Thermomonas sp.
CGGGGCCAGGCCATCGTCCAGCAGGCCCAGCACCGCCAGCCAGTCGGCCGCAGGCTGCACCTGCCAGCCCTGCGCCAGCAGGCGCTGCTGCAGCACGTCCAGCGGGCCGGCGATCTCCAGGTCGAAGCGGTGGCGCGGATCGCCGATCCCGTGCGCGCGCCAGTCCGCCGCGGCCAGTACCCGCGCCGGCGGCGGCGGCTGGAACTGCGCCAGCGTCCGCGGCGCGCCGCGCGGGGCGTACCAGCAGGCGGCCAGCGCGAACGCGCCGTAGAACGTCCACGCCAGCGGCCGCATCCAGAACGCGCGCTCGCTGCGGCGACGGTAGGCGATGCCCAGTGCCGCGATCCACAGCAGTCCCAGCAGGATGCCGGCCAGCACGTCGCTGAGCCAGTGCGCGCCCAGGTACAGGCGCGCGAAGCCGACCAGCGCGGTGGCGATGCCGGCCAGCAGGTAGGGCCACACCCGCTGCCGCCCGGGCAGTTCGCGCGCGATCAGCACGGCGAAGAAGCCGAACACCACGGTGGTCATGGTCACCGCGATCGAGGGGAAGCCGAAGCCGGCGGCGGCGGTGGGCGGACGCGGCATGTCCACCAGCGCGTCCAGCCCGGCGGTCAGCCCCAGCCCGACCGCGGCCGCGCCCAGCCAGTGTCCCGCCGCCAGCCAGCGCCGCCGCCACAGCAGCCACAGCAGCGCCGCCGCGAATGCGATGCCCAGCACCGGCGCGCTGCCCAGCCCGGCCAGCGTGGCCATCATGCGGTCGGCCAGCGGGTTGCGCAGCGAGAACATCAGCGCATGCACGTCGTGGTCCAGTCGCAGCGGGCCACCGTGCAGCACCAGCGAGGCGCTCAGCCAGGCCCACAGCCAGGCCACCGCGAACAGGCAGACCGCCAGCAGCAGCAGCGGCGCGGTTTCCGGGCGGCGGCGGTCGATCAGGGCGGCGGCATAGCGGCCCAGCAGCGGATGCCGGTGGCTCCAGCGCAGCAGTTGCGCCAGCAGGCTGTCGGCGTGCAGGGCGAACCAGCGCCAGCTGTACAGCACCACCGCCCAGGCCAGCGCCAGCGCGCCCAGCAGGGCCAGCAACACCAGCGCCAGCTTGTCCGCCACCGCCGCCACCGCGTCGTAGGCCTGGCCCAGCGCCCAGCCCGGCAGCAGGAACAGCACCGCCCAGCTGGCGCAGGCCAGGGTGCTGGCCTGCAGGTAGCGCGCGGTCGGCATGCCCGCCATCCCGGCGATGGCGGGCACGAACGGGCGGATCGGCCCCACGTAGCGCGCAATGAGGATGCTCTTGAAGGCATTGCGGCGGAACAGTCCCTCGCCGCGCTCTAGCATTTGCGGATAGCGTCGGAACGGCCACACCCCGCGCAGGCGGTTGCCCCAGCGGCGGCCGATCCAGTAGCTCAGGCCATCGCCGGCCAGCGCGCCGAGCGCCGCGCAGGCCACCGCGTACGGCCCGGACAACGTGCCCATGCCGATCAGCACGCCGACCGGGATCAGCAGCGGCAGCGCGGGCACGAACGCGCCCAGCACGATCAGGGCGTCGCTGAAGGCGATCAGGAAGATCAGCAGGCCCGCTGCGTGCGGGTGCGCGCCGATCCAGGCAACGGCGTTGTCGAACCAGGCGCTGTGCATCGGCCGATTATAGGTGGCGGACGCTACACTTCCGCC
>JBKBXH010000344.1:0-1662 GCA_046313655.1 Thermomonas sp.
CTCGATCGTGCGTTGCAGGGCTTGCTGGGGCGTGATGGACATGGCGCGGGGATAGGCTTCAGGACAGGACGATGTAGGCGCTGTGGCTGGCGATGCCGGCGTGCGGGCCGGGCGGCAGGTGCACGTGCAGGCCGCCGATCGGGCCCAGCGGCACGCAGGCATCCACCTCGAACAGGGCGTCGCGGTGCGGCTGCACCCAGTCCGCGGCCGCCTGGCGCAGCGCCTTGCGCTTGGCCTCGGCGAGGTCGTGGGCCACCACCAGCAGGTAGCGGTGGTCCTCGCCGAACACGCCGGCCTGGTAGCCGCCGAGGTTGGCGAAGTACAGCCGCGGCGCGTCCGCCGGCGGCGGCTCGGGCAGCAGGCGCACCTGGCGGTCCTCCACCCCGTCCACCGCCATCCAGGCGTCAATGTGCAGGCCCTCGGGCGCACCGAACCACTGCCGGCGAAGCTGCGCGTGGGCGGCGCCGATCTCCGGCGCGACCGCGAACACCACGTCATGCACCTCGGTATTGGCGCGCGCGTGGCGCCCGCCCAGCAGCACCACGAACAGGCGCTGCGCGTCCCCGCTGGAAGCGGCGTGCGGGGCCGGCATCCTCAGCGCTCCAGGAAGTTGCGCAGCAGCGCGTGGCCGTGCTGGGTCAGGATCGATTCGGGATGGAACTGCACGCCTTCGACCGGATGCTCGCGGTGGCGCAGGCCCATGATCTCCTCGACCGAACCGTCGGCGTTCTCGGTCCACGCGGTCACCTGCAGGCACTCCGGCAGGCTGGCGGCGTCCACCACCAGCGAGTGGTAGCGGGTGGCCTCGAAGGCATCGGGCAGGCCGGCGAACACGCCTTCGCCGCGGTGCCGGATCGGCGAGGTCTTGCCGTGCATGATGCGGCCGGCGCGCACCACCCGTCCGCCGTAGGCCTGGCCGATGCCCTGGTGGCCGAGGCAGACGCCGAGGATCGGGGTGCGCGCGCCCAGCTGCTCGATCACCTGCAGCGACACCCCGGCCTCGTTCGGGGTGCACGGGCCGGGCGAGATCACGATCTTCTCCGGTGCCAGCGCCTCGATCGCGGCCACGGTGAGCGCGTCGTTGCGCTCCACCCGTACCTCGGCGCCCAGCTCCTGCAGATACTGCACGAGGTTGTAGGTGAAGCTGTCGTAGTTGTCGATCATCAGCAGCATGGCGGCCTGCGCCCGGGTATGGGCAAGCAACGGGGGAGCCGCGCAGGATAACGCACCGCGGGCCGCCTCAGCCGGGCGGCAGCAGCACCTGCACGCGCAGCCCGGGCGCGTTGTCCAGCAGCTGCACCTGGCCGCCGTGGTGGCGCACGATGGCGCGCACCAGGCTCAGCCCGAGCCCGGTGCCGGGCGAGCCGCGGTGCGCCTCCAGCCGCTGGAAGCGGTCGAACACGCGCTCGCGCTCGGCCTCGGGGATGCCGGGGCCGCGGTCGCCCACCTGCAGGCGCACGCCGGCGGCCACCGCCTCCAGCCGCACCTCCACCTCGCTGCTGGCCGGCGCGTACTTCAGCGCGTTGTCCAGCAGGTTCACCGCGAGCTGGAACAGCTGGTCGCGGTCGCCGCGCACGCTCGCCGCCGCCAGCTGCACCTGCAGGCGGATCCCGCGCTCGGCGCCGATCGGGGCGTACAGCTCCACCGCGTCCTCCACCACTT
>JBKBXH010000345.1:0-1658 GCA_046313655.1 Thermomonas sp.
TCAGATGTTGGCATCCTCCGGCGCCACCCCGCGCGGCAAGGCGGCTGCCGCGGCCTCACTACCGGGCGCGGTGCGCGGGCAATCCGCGTCCAGGGTGAACGCGGCCATCGACAGCGAGCCGTAGGCGAACCCGTCCACCAGCACGTCGCTCGCCCGCCCCGCGGCGGCGGACAGGCCCGCCAGGTACAGCAGCGGCAGGAAATGCTCGTCGGTCGGCACCGCCTTGCGGTAGTCCGGATGCGTGGCCAGCGCGGGCAGGTCGTGCGGGCGCTCGGCCAGGACTGCGCGCGCATCGGCATCGAAGCGACGGGCCCAGTCGAAACCGCCCTCCGGCTGCGCCCAGTCCAGCGCGCGCAGGTTGTGCACCAGGTTGCCGCTGCCCACCACCAGCACCCCGCGCTGGCGCAGCGGGGCCAGCTTCGCGCCCAGCGCCAGGTGCCAGTCCAGCGGCTTGCGCGCGTCCAGCGACAGTTGCACCACCGGGATGTCGGCGTCGGGGAAGGCGTGCACCAGCACCGACCAGGTGCCGTGGTCGAGGCCCCAGCCATCGCGGTCGGCGCCGACCACGAAATCCGGCGCCACCGCATCGGCCACTTCCTCCGCCAGCTGCGGCAGCCCCGGCGCCGGGTACTGCACGTCGAACAGCGCTTGCGGGAATCCGTAGAAGTCGTGGATGGTGCGCGGGCGCGGCATCGCGGTCACCGCCAGCGCGTCCACGTGCCAGTGCGCGGATACCGCCAGGATCGCGCGCGGCCGCGGCACCGCCGCGCCGAACGCCCGCCACGCCGCGCTGTAGCGGTTTTCCTCCAGCGCATTCATGGGGCTGCCGTGGCCGAGGAATGCAGCGGGCATCAGGGGGATCGCGGTCATGGCGCGGCTCCGGCAGTGGCGGGAGGGACGGTGGCGTTGCGGGTCAATCGGCGCTGCCGCCGGCCGCGCGCAGCAGCGTGCGCGGCAATCCGTGCGGCAACGCGCGCAGGTAGCGCGGCGAGGCATCCGCCTGGGCGCCCAGCGCGGCGGCCGCATGCCACGGCCAGCGCGGGTTCCACAGCAGCGCGCGCGCCAGCGCGATGGCATCGGCGCGGCCCTCGGCCAGCGCGGCCTCGGCCTGCTCCGGGGTGGTGATCAGGCCGACCCCGATCACCGGCATCGCCACTTCGCGCCGGATCGCCTCTGCGAACGGCAGCTGGTAGCCGGGCTCCAGCGGGATCTGCTGGGCCGGATGCAGCCCGCCGCTGGATACATGGATGTAGGCGCAGCCGCGCGCATCCAGCACCTTCGCCAGCGCGATGCTCTGCGGCAGGTCCCAGCCGCCGTCCACCCAGTCGGTGGCGGAGATGCGCACGCCCACCGGCATCGCCTCCGGCACCGCCGCGCGGACCGCGTCGAACACCTCCAGCAGCTGCCGCATGCGCTGGTCCAGCGCGCCGCCGTAGGCATCCTCGCGGCGATTGCTGAGCGGCGACAGGAACTGGTGCAGCAGGTAGCCATGCGCGGCGTGGAGTTCGATCACCTCCAACCCCAGCCGCGCGGCGCGCGCGGCGGCCTGCGCGAACGCGCGCACCACCGCGGCGATGCCGGCGGCGTCCAGCGCCTGCGGGGTGGGATCGTCCGGCGCATATCCCAGCGCGGACGGCGCCCGTGTGCGCCAGCCGTGC
>JBKBXH010000346.1:0-1648 GCA_046313655.1 Thermomonas sp.
CGCTCGCGCTCCAGCGCGGCCGCCTCGTCCCAGCCCAGCCGGCCGAGCGCGACCAGCCGGTCCAGCGCATGCACGCCGAAGCTGCGCAGCGCCAGCCAGCCCAGCACGTGCAGGTCGCGCAGGCCGCCGGGGCCGTCTTTCAGGTTCGGCTCGAGGTTGTCGGAGGTATCACCGAAGCGCGCGTGGCGCTGGCGCTGCTCCTCGCACTTGGCCTCGAAATACGCCTCCGGCGGCCACACCCGCGCCGGCGCGATCGCCTCGCGCAGGGACGCCGCCGCGGCGGCGTCCGCCACCAGCGGGCGCGCCTCCATCAGCGCGGTGAGCACGCTGAGGTCGGCCGCGGCCTCGCTGCACTGCTGCGGCGAGCGCACCGCATGGCTGGCCTCCAGGCCGGCATCCCACAGCAGCGCCACGAACCGCGCCAGCGCGGATTCAAACCGGCGCTGCGCGGTGGTTTCCGCCAGCACCAGCAGGTCGATGTCGGAATGCGGGAACAGCTCGCCGCGGCCATAGCCGCCGACCGCGAAGAGTGACAGCGGAGCCTGGGCCTGCGGCGCGTCCGCCGGGAAGCAACGGCGCCAGGCCGCGCGCACCTGCGCATCCACCGCGCGTGCGCGCAGCAGCACCAGGCGATCGGCGGGGACTCCGGCGTCGTAGCGGCGGGCCAGACGGGCGTCCGCGCGGGCCAGCACGGCCTTGGCCGCGGAAGACCAGCCGGCGTCGTCCGCCGCCGCCATGCTCACAGGTCGTTGTCGTCGCCCGGAAGCCGGGTGAGGATCTCCACCCCGTCGCGGGTGACCGCCACGGTGTGTTCCCACTGCGCCGACAGCTTGCGGTCCTTGGTCACCACGGTCCAGCCGTCCGGCAGCAGGCGGGTGTGCCGGCTGCCCTCGTTGATCATCGGCTCGATGGTGAAGGTCATGCCTTCCTTCAGCACCAGGCCCTCGCCCGGGCGGCCGTAGTGCAGGACCTGCGGGTCGTCGTGGTAGACCTTGCCGATGCCGTGCCCGCAGTACTCGCGCACCACGCTGAAGCGCTGGCCCTCGGCGTATTCCTGGATGGCGTGGCCGATGTCGCCCAGGGTCGCGCCCGGGCGCACCGCGCGGATGCCGCGGAACATCGCCTCGCGGGTGACCTCGACCAGCCGCCGCGCCATCACCGAGGGCGTGCCCACGAAGTACATGCGGCTGGTGTCGCCGTGCCAGCCGTCCTTGATGACGGTGACGTCGATGTTGACGATGTCGCCGTCCTTCAGGACCTTGGCCTCGCTGGGGATGCCGTGGCAGATGACGTTGTTGACCGAGGTGCACACGGTCTTGGGATAGCCGCGGTAGCCCACGTTGGCCGGGATCGCGCCCTGCACGTTCACGATGTGGTCGTGGCAGATGCGGTCGAGTTCCTCGGTGGTGACGCCCGGCTTCACGAACGGGGCGACCACCTGCAGCACTTCGGCGGCCAGGCGACCGGCCTCGCGCATCTTCTCGATCTCGGCGGGGGTCTTCAGATGGATGCTCATGCCCGGATTATCGCGCATTTGCCCGCGCCGCGCGCCGCGGCTATACTCCGCCGGCTGCAAAAGCCGCCACGCCGGGCGTCACCGGCGAATCCACACCCATCGGCAACCCCTGCTCCGGGGTGCCCGCGCAAG
>JBKBXH010000347.1:0-1633 GCA_046313655.1 Thermomonas sp.
CATGGCCAGCGGCAACATCAACCTGCGCGACCCGGCGCTATACCGGATCAAGCACGTCGAGCACCAGAACACCGGCAACGCGTGGCCGATCTACCCGATGTACGACTTCGCGCATTCGCTGAGCGACGCGATCGAGGGCATCACCCACTCGCTGTGCACGCTGGAGTTCGAGGACCACCGCCCGCTGTACGACTGGTGCGTGGACAAGGTGGACCTGGCGCACAACCCCGGCCTGCTGGCGCCGCTGGCCGCCAAGGGCCTGCCGCTGGAAGCCGGCAAGCCGCGCCAGATCGAGTTCTCGCGCCTGAACTTCAACTACCTGGTGATGAGCAAGCGCAAGCTGCTGGCGATGGTGGAAGACCGCCTGGTAGACGGCTGGGACGACCCGCGCATGCCCACCCTGCAAGGCATCCGCCGCCGCGGCTACACGCCCTCGGCGCTGAAGCTGATGGTCGAGCGCGTGGGCATCAGCAAGCAGAACTCGCTGCTCGACATCTCCATCCTCGAGGGTGCGCTGCGCGACGACCTCGACGCGCACGCGCCGCGGCGGATGGCGGTGATCGACCCGCTCAAGCTGGTGCTCACCAACCTCGATGCCGGCTTCGATGAAACGCTCACCTTCGCCAACCATCCCAAGGACGCGGCGCAGGGCGAGCGCGGCATCCCGTTCTCGCGCGAGCTGTGGATCGAGCGCGAGGATTTCGAGGAAGTGCCGCCGCCGGGCTTCAAGCGCCTGACCGTCGGCGGCGAGGTGCGCCTGCGCGGCGCCGGCATCGTGCGCTGCGACGCGGTGGTGAAGGACGCCGACGGCCGCATCGTCGAACTGCACGGCACGCTCGACCCCGCCTCGCGCCCGGGCATGGAAGGTGCCAACCGCAAGGTGAAGGGCACCATCCACTGGGTCAGCGCCCGCCACGCGGTGGCCGCCGAAGTGCGCCTGTACGACCGCCTGTTCACGGTGCCGAACCCGGACACCGACGAGGACGGCAAGACCTACCGCGACTACCTGAACCCCGACTCGCGCCGCGTGGTCACCGGCTACGTGGAGCCGGCCGCGGCGCAGGCCGCGCCCGAGCAGGGCTTCCAGTTCGAGCGCCTGGGCTACTTCGTGGCCGACCGCTACGACCACCGCAGCGATGCGCCGGTGTTCAACCGCAGCGTCACCCTACGCGACACCTGGTCGCAGAAGGCCTGAGCCGTGCCGATGCCCCTGCCCGTGCAACTGCATCTCACCCTGCCCGTCTGGGTGATGGAGCTGGACCTCGCCGGCCGCGATTTCTCCACCGACGCGGCCAAGGTGGGCTTCGCGATCGAGCTGTCGCGGCTGAACGTCGAACACGCCAGCGGCGGTCCGTTCGGCGCCGCGGTGTTCGGGCCGCAGGACCAGCTGGTGGCGGTCGGCGTGAACCGGGTGGTACGCCAGAGCTGCTCGGCGGCGCACGCCGAGATGATGGCCTACATGCTGGCGCAGCAGCGCCTGCAGCAGTTCCGGCTGAACGCGCTGGGCGGCCCGGTGACGCTGGCGACCTCGGCGCAGCCGTGCTGCCAGTGCTACGGCGCCACGGTGTGGGCCGGGATCGACCGCCTGCTGATCGGCGCCCGCGCCGAGGACGTGGAGGCGCTGACCGCGTTC
>JBKBXH010000348.1:0-1623 GCA_046313655.1 Thermomonas sp.
GATGGCGGCCGCGCCGAATTGCTGCGCCAGCGCGCCGCCGCGCGCGGGCTGGATTTCGACGCCGCCGCGCTGGACTGGCTGCTGCGCCGTGCCAGCCGCGACCTCGGCAACCTCACCGCGATCTTCGAGCGCCTCGACCGCGCCTCGCTGGCGGCGCAGCGCCGGCTAACCGTGCCGTTCCTGCGTCAGGTGCTCGGCGCGGACTGAGCGCGCAGCGCCGCATCCAGCCGCTGCAGCCGCTCCGGCGTGCCCACGTCGGCCCAGCGCCCGCGGTGGTGTTCGCCGGTGACTGCACCACGGGCCATGTGCGCGCGCAGCAGCGGGGCCAGCGGGAACTTCGGTTTGCCGTTGGCCAGCGCCGGCGCGGCGACGATAGCGCGCCAGCCGTCCAGCAGCTGCGGACGATAGACGCCGACGCCGGCATAGGTGAGCTTGTGGTCGCCGTCGGCACGCACGCCGCCGTCGGCGTCGAGCGCGAAATCGCCGCCGGGCGCCTGCGCCGGCGGATCCACCAGCACCAGGTGCGCCAGCCCGCGCGGGGTGCGCGGCAGCCGGGCGAAGTCGTAATCCGTCCACACGTCGCCATTGACCAGCAGGAAGGGCGCGTCGCCGGCTTCGCCTTCCGCCAGCAGCGGCCGC
Organism: Thermomonas sp.; assembly: GCA_046313655.1. Taxonomy (GTDB): domain Bacteria; phylum Pseudomonadota; class Gammaproteobacteria; order Xanthomonadales; family Xanthomonadaceae; genus Thermomonas. The sequence continues at coordinate 640 of JBKBXH010000348.1, forward strand.
GCGTTGAGCATGCCGCCGCCGGTTTCCAGCGGGGTGTCGCCCTCGTAGGCGTAGTGCAGGCGCAGGTTCCAGCGCGCGCCGTCGCCCAGCGCGGCGGGGAACTGGTCCGCCAGCCACGAGGTGTTCACGACGACGTCGCGGATGCCCAGCGCTGCCAGCTTCTCCAGATGCCATTCGATCAGCGGCTTGCCGCCGACGCGCAGCAGCGGTTTGGGCGTGGTGTCGGTGAGCGGGCGCATGCGCTCGCCCAGGCCGGCGGCGAAGATCAGCGCCTTCATGCGGCCATCTTCGCGAAGGCGGGCTTGAGCGTGCGGTCCAGCAGCTCGCGCAGCGGGTCGAGCTCGCGGTACTTCGGCATCACCGCGTCGAGGTAGGCGAGGAAGCGCGGGGCATCCGCGAGGTAGCGCGGCTTGCCGTCGCGGTGGTGCAGGCGCGCGAAGATGCCGAGGATCTTCAGGTGCCGCTGCACCCCGCACCAGTCGGCATCGCGCAGGAACACCGCGAGCGCGGGCACTGGCAGGCCGGCCGCCGCGGCGCGCGCGTGGTAGTCGCGCAGCCAGCCCTCCACGCGCGGTTCCGGCCAGCTCAGGAAGGCATCGCGCAGCAGGCTCGCCGGGTCGTAGCCGATCGGCCCCAGCACCAGGTCCTGGAAATCCAGCACCGCGGGGCCGTCGTCGACGAGCCGGCTTTGAACGGGCATGAGGTTGCGTGGCATGTAGTCGCGGTGCACCGGCACCCGCGGCTGCGCCAGCAGGGTGTCCATCAGCCGGCGCTGCGCCAGCGCCAGGCGCTCGGCGTCGCCGCAGTCCAGTTCGATGCCGAGGTGGCGGCGCACGAACCACTCCTCGAACAACCCGGCGTCGCGCTGCAGCAGCGCCTCGCCGAACACCGGGATGTCGGCAGGCAGGGGGATCGACTGCAGCCGCACCAGCTGCGCGATCGCGGCCGCCATGTGCGCATCGGCGTTGCCGGCATCGATCACCT
>JBKBXH010000349.1:0-1581 GCA_046313655.1 Thermomonas sp.
CCTCGTCGCAGCGGTCGCAGTTGCCGCACGGTGGCGTGTACGCCTCGCCGAAGTACCCCAGCAGGAACGCGCGGCGGCACCCGTCGTGCTCGGCGTAGCCCCGGATCATGTCGACCCGGGACCGGTCGAACGCCTCGCGCTCGAACCAGTTGGCGCCCGGCCACACCGGCATCACCGAAGCCACCACCGGCAACCCGTCGTCAGCGGTGAAGCAGCGCACGCGCAGGCGCTGGTTGCGCGCGATCGACAGCAGGTGCAGGACCACGGCGAACCGGCGCGGGCCGGCCGCATCCGGGGCCTCGGCCAGCGGCTGCGCGGCCTGGTGCGAGGGGCGCTCGCCCCAGGCGAAGCGGCCGGGGCCCTGCCCCTCCACGCCGCGGCTGAAGCCCTCGGAGGACACGTCGGTGTCCCATTCGTCGCTGCCGTAGCCGAGGTAATCGACCCCGCACAGGTCGATGAAGGTGTCGAAGCCGAACGCATCGCGCAGCGCGGTGCAGGCGCCCAGCCAGTCGGCGGCCGGCACTTCCAGCGTCACCTCACCGCGCGGCTGCGCGACCTGCACGGCGGCCTCGCCGAAGCGGGCGGCCAGTTCCTGGGCCAGGGCGGTCATGCGCGCGCGCCCTCCGGCTTGGGCGTCCGCGAGAACGGGTTCTGTTCCATGCGGCGGATCTTCTTCTGCAGTTGCAGGATGCCGTACACCAGCGCCTCGGCGGTCGGCGGGCAACCCGGGACATAGACATCCACCGGCACCACGCGGTCGCAGCCGCGCACGACGGAATACGAGTAGTGGTAGTAGCCGCCACCGTTGGCGCAGCTACCCATCGAGATCACCCACTTCGGGTCGGGCATCTGGTCGTAGACCTTGCGCAGCGCCGGGGCCATCTTGTTGACCAGGGTGCCGGCCACGATCATCACGTCGGACTGGCGCGGCGACGGGCGGAACACCACGCCGTAGCGGTCGAGGTCCAGGCGCGCCGCGCCGGCGTGCATCATCTCCACCGCGCAGCAGGCCAGGCCGAAGGTCATCGGCCACATCGAGCCGGTGCGCGCCCAGTTCCACAGCGCGTCCATGCTGGTGGTGACGAAGCCGTTCTGCAGCAGCGGGTTGTCGCCCTCCGGGCGCAGGATGTCGTCCAGCCGCCCTTCCGGCAGCGGGTTGCTGGCGGCTTCCAGTACTGATTGAACGATATTGCTCATTCCCACTCCAGCGCGCCGCGCTTCCACACGTACACGAAGCCGATCACCAGCAGCGTGAGGAACACGCCCATCTCGATCAGGCCGAACACCCCCAGCTCGCGGAACACCACGGCCCAGGGGAAGACGAAGGCGATTTCCAGGTCGAACACGATGAACAGGATCGCGACCAGGTAGTAGCGCACGTCGAACGGCATACGCGCGTTCTCGAAGGCGCCGAAGCCGCACTCGTAGGGCGACAGCTTCTCGTCGGAGGGCCGCTTGGGGCCGAGCACGTTGCCGACGATGATCAGGACGATGCCGATCCCGGTGGCGACGATCAAAAACAGCAGGGTGGGCAGGTATTCGGCCAGCACGCTCGCCTCTTCTGGTTGTTCGTGGGCTTGC
>JBKBXH010000350.1:0-1559 GCA_046313655.1 Thermomonas sp.
GCGCCCGTCCAGCGCCACACGGGTTTCGGGGTGGCGCGTCAGGAAGGCATCGCGCGCAGACATCAAGGCGTTGGGCATCGGTGGCTCCTGTGGATCGGCACGGGCCTATCTGACGCCGGCGCAGGGTCTGCGGTCAAGCGAAAGACCCCGCCACCGTTTGGGTGGCGGGGCCTGTCAGTCTCAGACCGGGTCCGTCGGGGGAACCCAGTTGCCGCCCTCGATGCGGTCGATCCACTGGCGGATCTCGTCGAGGTAGCTGGCCTGCGGGGTGATCACCATCACCGCGTTGCTGGATTCCAGCGGCATGAAGCGGAACATCCCGGCCACCGGGGTCTTGCCCTGTTCGCCGAACACCCGCTCCAGGTCCTGCACCACGTCCACCGCGCGCCCGCTCTGCAGCGGGAACACGCCCACCGACATGCTCGACATCCAGTCCACGTCGAACACCTGGATGGTGCGCAGGTAATTTTCCAGCTCGGCGCGGCTGCCGGCGATCGTGATCAGGTTGCGCGCGCCGTCCACGCTGACGATCGCGCCCGGGCGCGCGTACGGCTTGAGGATCTTCTCCATCTCGCCGGCGGCGATGTAGCGCAGCGGCACCACCCGCGACTCGAAGCCGCGCGCCAGCGCCGGGGCGCCGGTGCGCGGCACCGCGCCGTTCTGCAGGGCCTGGTCGGCCGGCACGATGTTGTAGCGGCCGTCGCTGTACACCATGCGCGCGCCGTTCTGCGCCAGCACCTGCTCCAGCAGGCTCAGCGCGCCGGCGGCGCCCACCGGCTTCTGGGTGGCCACGGTGACCGTGCCCTGCACGCCCGGCGCGATGCTGTAGCTCTGGCCCAGCATGTCGCCCAGGATCGCCTTCACCACCGCCTGCAGCGACTCGCCCTCGAAGTTGAAGCTGGCCTGGCCGCTGCTGGCCAGCGACGGCGGCGGCGCGCTGGCCGCGGCCTGGTTGATGACCGCGCCGCTGCCGCGCCGGATCACCGGCTGCGGGCCGGCGTTGCCGAGTTCCTGCATCACCTCGCTGCGCAGGTCCTGGGCCGCGGCGGCGCCCTGCGCGGCCTGCGCGCCGCGGTGCAGCTGCGGCTGCGGGACGCTGGCGCAGGCCGCCAGCAGCATGGCCGCCAGGGCCAGCAGGAACGGGCGTGCGGAGGGAAGCGACGGCGTGCGGTTCATAAGCCGGTTCATGGGCAGTGGGTCTTCTTCGTCATTTGCCGGGGCCGGACAGCGGCCGGGCGGGACCGGCGCTGGCATCGGCCGGAGTGGAAGGTTGTTGCTGCTGCAGCTGCGCGCGGCGCGCCTCGATGCGCCGGCGCAGGTCGTCGATCCGGCGCTGCTCGTCGCCGGGCTTGTCGGCGCCGGGCTCCGCCGCGGGCGCGGCCTCGACGCTGGCGACCGGCGGCGGCGCGGGCGCGCCGAACACCCGCAGGTCGAGCGCCATCCGCCCGCCGGGACCATCGAACAGCGCCCGCCGCGGCTGCACCTCGACCAGCCGCCAGCCGGCCGCCCCCTCCGGCGCGGCGCCTTCGCGCACGCGCTGGGCGGGGCCGCCGTTGCCG
>JBKBXH010000351.1:0-1552 GCA_046313655.1 Thermomonas sp.
GGCTGCTAGAATCCGGGTCCGCGCCGCTTTAGCTCAGTTGGTAGAGCAGCTGCCTTGTAAACAGCAGGTCGTCCGTTCGATTCGGACAAGCGGCACCAGTCCAGGGATGCCTGCCGCGCGCGCGGGCGCCCAGCGCCATGCAGGAGGCCCCATGACCCGTTCCTATCCTTCCGTGTCCGTGTTCGGCGTGCCCACCGACATCGGCGCCTCCCGGCGCGGTGCCTCGATGGGGCCAGAGGCCCTGCGTGTGGCCGGGCTGGTGGAGGCGCTGGTCGCGCGCGGGGTGGATGCGCGCGACGTGGGCGACGTGCAGGGGCCGCGCAACCCGGTGGCCCCGCCCAGCGGCGGCTACCGCCACCTTGATGAAGTCGTGGCGTGGAACCGCGCGGTGTTCGACTGCAGCACCCGCGAGCTGCAGGCCGGCCGCCTGCCGATCATGCTCGGCGGCGACCATTGCCTGGCGATCGGCGCGATTGCCGCGGTCGCCGCGCACTGCCGTGCCGCCGGCAAGCGCCTGCGCGTGCTGTGGCTGGACGCGCACGCCGATTTCAACACCTCCGCCATCACCCCCAGCGGCAACATCCACGGGATGCCGGTGGCCTGCCTGTGCGGGCTGGGGCCGGAGGCGCTGACCGGCCTCGGCGGGGTGACGCCCGCGATCACCCCGGACCAGGTGCGCCAGATCGGCATCCGCTCGGTGGACCCGGGCGAGAAGCGACTGGTGCAGGACTACGGGCTGGACATCTACGACATGCGCTACATCGACGAGGTCGGCATGCGCCGCGCGATGGAGGAGGCGCTGGAGGGCGTGGACGCGGACACCCACCTGCACGTGAGCTTCGACGTGGACATGCTGGACCCCGCGATCGCCCCCGGCACCGGCACCCGGGTGCCGGGCGGGATCAACTACCGCGAGGCGCAGCTGATCATGGAGATGGTGGCCGACACCGGCCGCCTGGGCTCGCTCGATTTGGTCGAGATCAATCCCACCCTGGACAAGCGCAATGCCACCGCGAAGCTGGCGGTGGACCTGGTGGAAAGCCTGTTCGGCAAGTCCACCCTGATGCGGGATTGAGCCGCGCGGCTGAACGCCGGGGCAGGGTGCGGGCGGGATGCGGTTCACCTGCGGTTCGGCCGCGGCGCCCGGCGTCCACGCCGGCTTCACGCAGCGGGATGCTTCCATCGGCACGCGGGCCGGACGTGCCTGCGCCCACCATTGTCCGAGGAGGTTTCCCCATGAAGCGTTTGCTTGCCCTGGCCCTGCTGGCCGCCTTCGCCAGCACCACCCTGACCGCCTGCAACACCATCGCCGGCGCCGGCAAGGACGTGCAGAAGGTCGGCGAAAAGGTCGAGCAGAAGGCCGAGGACTGCAAGGACATGAAGTGCTGAACGCACGCCCCGATGCGCGGGCGGCGGGGCGTTGCGTGCCCGCCGCCCGGCTTCTAAGCTGCCGCCGTCCTTCCACTGGAGAGCAGCGATGATGCGTATCGGGAAATTGGCCCTGGCGATGCTGGCGTGCATGGTCGCGCTGACCGCCTGCAACACCGTCAAG
>JBKBXH010000352.1:0-1544 GCA_046313655.1 Thermomonas sp.
AGGACGAAGCGGCGCTGGATGCGCACCTGGCCGGCAGCTACGGCATCTTCGCCGGCAGCCCCAAGGGCTGGGCCACCATCCGCTTCTCGGCCAAGGCCGCGCGCTGGGTGGCCGACGAACGCTGGCATTCGCAGCAGCAGGGCCGCTTCCTGCCGGACGGCCGCTACGAGCTGAAGCTGCCGTACTCGGTGCCGCGCGAATTGCTGATGGACGTGCTGCAGTATGGCGCCGACGCCGAGATCGTGGAGCCGCTGGCGCTGCGCGAGCAGCTGCGCGCGCACCTGCAGCTGGCGCTGTCCAACTACGCGCAGGAGTGAGGCGGATGCAGACCGACGCGGGCAGCGAAACCGGCAGCACCGCCGCGAAGCCGGCCTCGATCGTGCTGGCCCTGGGCGGCGGCGGCGCGCGCGGGCTGGCCCAGATCGGCGTGATCGAGGTGCTGCAGGCGCGCGGGCTGTACGTGGAGGCGGTGGCCGGCACCTCGTGCGGCGCGCTGGTGGGCGGTGCGTTCGCCGCCGGCAAGCTGGCCGAACTGCGCGACTGGATGCTGCGCACCCCGCGCAACCAGATGCTGCGCCTGCTCGATCCCGGCCTCGGGCGGCCGGCGATGTTCACCGGCAACCGCCTGGTGCGCACCCTGCGCGAGGTGATCGGCGAACCGCGGATCGAGGACCTGCCGATCGACTTCACCGCGGTGGCGGTGGACCTGCAGCGCCAGCGCGAGGTCTGGCTGCGCCATGGCGACCTGTGGGACGCGATGCGCGCCTCGTTCGCCATCCCCGGCATTTTCACCCCGCTCAGCGTCGGCGGCATGCAGCTGGTGGACGGCGGCCTGCTGTCGCCGCTGCCGATAACCGCCACCCGCCTGGCCGGCCCGCACCGGGTGCTGGCGGTGGACCTCAACGGCGCCGCGCCGCAGGCGCGCGACGTGCCGGTGCGCGATGTCGAGGCCCGCCGCGACCAGCCCCCGGCCGGAGCGCTGGAGCGCTGGATGGGGCGCCATCTGGGGAGTCGCCCGATCTCCGCACGCCACTCGCTGGGCCTGATGGACGTGATGGCGCGCGCGCTGGACACCATGCAGGAACGCATCGCGCGCGTGCAGCTGGCGCTGGACCCGCCGGAAATCCTGATCCGCATCCCGCGCGATGCCTGCGAGTTCTACGAATTCTGGCGCGCGTCCGAACTGATCGAGATCGGCCGCCGCGAGGCCGAGGCGGCGCTGGACGCGGCAGGGTATTGAGGCGCGCCCGCGGCGCGCATTACGGGTTTTATCAATAAATGCCGGCCCGGGGCGCGGCCGCGCCCGCCGGCGCACGTCGCAGCCCGTGAGATGGCGGCGCGGCACCCTGCGCGTCATCGCCCACGGAGCTGCCGCCATGATCCGCGAAGACCTCGACCGCCTGCTGCGCCACCTGGTCACCCTCGGCGCCCTCGCCGTGCTGCTGGTCCCGGCCGCGCGCGGCACCAGCACGCTGTTCGGCTGGCTGCCGCTGTGGCTGCTGGGGATGCCGCTGGCGGCGTGGTGGAGCCTGCGCCGGTTCCCG
>JBKBXH010000353.1:0-1528 GCA_046313655.1 Thermomonas sp.
CAGCCCTTCCATGCTCTCGGCGACGGTACTCTTTTCGCGTCTGGTTGCTGTCTCCACCGCGGGCTCACAACGCCGCTCGCGCCGCGCCGGCTCATGCAACGGCACCGCGCTGATCAGCAGCGGGAAGCTCAAGCTCATGCGCGTGGCCACCAGCACCGGCAGCCGGTCTCCATCCACCAGCCGGTAATAGTCGCGCCCGTCGATGTGCTCGGGCGCGCCGGCCTGTGCCATCAGCCAGTCCACCACACTGGCCGGGAACAGCTGGGCGAACTCCTCGCGCACGAACCAGAAGTGCGCGGCACTGAACGGCAGCGTGCGCGGCTCGGTATGCGAGATGCAGGTGGTGATCATCTTCAGGCTGATCGCCTGCTCGGCAGCGGGTTCGCCGAGGTAACGTGGCGCCTGGTGCAGGTCGCCGAACGTCAGCGGTTGTCCCAAGGGTTTGCCCGACAGCGTCTGCAGGCGCTCGTGCAGCCAGTCGGTCAGCGCGGGCGTGGCGGCGGCGGCCTGGGTGCTGCCGTCGCACAGGCCGAGCAGGTTGCGCCGCGCCACCCGCGCCACCCGCAGCGCCGACGCCAGCACGCCGGCGCCATACGCGCACAGCAGCGACGGCAGCAACGTGGCCAGTACCCCGTCCACGCCGGCGGCCAGCCAGCCGATAGCCAGCAGGACGACCAGGGAGGCCACCAGTTCGAGCGGTGCGATCGCGAACACCGCCGCGAGCAGGCAGGCGATCTTGCGTGGCAGGCTGGATTTGCCGGTGAGCATCACCAGCAGCCGGTAGGCGGTGCGCGCGCCGGGGGCCGGCTGGAACAGGCTGTAGATGAAGCCGCGCGTGGACAGTTGCGCCGATACCGCCGCCAGCCCGGGGAAGCCCACCTGATCGGCCACCGCCTCGCCGCTGTGGCGACGACGGTCGCCAAACGCCGCGGCTGCGGCAACGGCCGCGGCGATGGCCCCGGCCGAGGTGCCGCCGATGTTCTTGAAGCGGTATTGGCGGGCCAGCGACAGCACCGCATTGGGATACACGATGCCGCTGGTGATGCCGCCCTTCATGACCAGATCGCAGTACTTGTCCGCCACGTCGCGTCCTCTGTCCACCCACCGCGCGCCCTGCCCGCGCATGCCCCCGTCCGTGGGCCTCCGGCGCCTCCGTGCTGCTGCAGTGTGGCGCCCGCGTGTGCCCGCACGGTGACGGGATGTTCAAGCGGGGCCAGGGGGACAGTATCGCCGACGGTCTTCTCAGGGCCTGAGAACGGCGCCGCCGTTACGGCTGCTTCACGCCCCCGGACTGCGGCACCCGCCGCAGCTTGGACAGGTCGTAGCCGAGCGCGGCGATACGGGCGGTGGCCTTGTTGTAGTCGGCGTCGGACATCTTCGGCGTGCGCGACATCAGCCACACGTAATCGCGCTTGCTGCGCCCGACAATGGTCTGCTGGTAGTCCGCGTCCAGGTAGACGATCACGTACTCGGCCTTGATCGGCCAGATGAACTGCATGCCCCACTCGGCCCCGTTCGTGCCCGGCTT
>JBKBXH010000354.1:0-1528 GCA_046313655.1 Thermomonas sp.
GGCGTCGGCGCGGGCGATCAGGGTTGCCGCGTCCTCGCCGTCGTCCGGGAAGCAGGCGATGCCGATGCTGGCATCGAGCGCGAAGGTCGCGGCTCCTAGCGTGCAGGGCGCGCGCAGGCGCTGGCGCAGCTGGCCGGCCATCGCGCGCGCATCCGCGGCGCTGCAGCCGGGCAGCAGCACCACGAATTCATCGCCCCCGATCCGCGCCACCAGGTCGCTCTGGCGCACGCCGTCCTGCAGCCGCTGCGCCAGCATGCGCAGGACCTGGTCGCCTGCATCGTGGCCGCCGCCGTCGTTGACCTGCTTGAAGCCATCCAGGTCGATGTAGAGCAGAGCCACCGGGCCGGCGCGCTCGACCGCCTGCCGCAGGGCGGCGTGCAGCGTCTGTTCCAGCCGGCGGCGATTGGCCAGGCCGGTCAGCGGGTCGTGGTGGGCGTGGTGCTCCAGCTCGCGTTCCATCCGCCGCAGGTCGCCGATTTCACGCCCGACCCCGATCCGCACGCCGTATTCCGGCAGCCAGTGCGCGGCCCACAGCAGTTCCACCACGCGGCCGTCGCGGTGCAGGTAGCGGTTGCGGAAATGGCGCTCGCCGACCCCCTGCATCAGGGCCTGGGCCTGGCGTTCGGACGCGGGGCGATCGTCGGGGTGGACCAGCTCGAACAGCGCGCGCCCGACCATTTCCCCGGGGCGCAGGCCGAGCAGGCGGTCGAACGCGGCATTCGCGAAGCGCAGCACGCCGTCGGCATCCACCACGCAGACGGCATCCGGCAGCAGGTCCAGCACCTGGTGGGTCGGCGGCAGGCGGTGCGGCATCCATTCGCTCCGTCGGTGGTTGCCGCCATCCAACCCGATGCCGGGCGCGGATGCAAGAGCGGAACTGCGTCACGCACTCCGCGTTTGCCTGCAATTCCGGCGCTGGGCTGGCGTATCGTCGGGCGACCACTGCATGCGATGCGCCCCGGAGGGGAGGAATGCACCTGCCCGCGTTCTATTCGCAGGCCCCGCGCCTGCTGCTGCGCGATCCGCTGGCCGAGCTGCTGGGCGCGGCGGAGGGCGGCCTGCTCGAGTATGGCTATGCCAACGCGGTGCGCCTGGCCGGGCATTCCTGCCCGACCGTCGCCGGCGCCTACCTCGCGGTGCGCGCGGCATTGCGCCAGCTGTACCCGGATGCGCTGCCGGAGCGCGGCGGCATCCAGGTGACGATGAGCGCGGCCGAGGTGGAGGGCAGCACCGGGGTGGTCGCGCAGGTGTTCACCCTGGTCACCGGGGCGGCGGCGAACAACGGCTTCCCCGGGCTGGCCGGGCGGCATGCCCGGCACGGCCTGCTGCGCTATGGCGGCGGCGATCTGCGCGCGCTCGCCGCGTTCCGGCGGATGGACAGCGGCGATACCGTGCATGTGGCGCTCAACCTGGCGGCGGTGCCGCCGGCCGCGCATCTGCGTTCGCTGATGGAGCGGGCGCTGGCCGCCGATGCCAGCGGCGAGGAGCGCGCCGCGTTCGCCTCGGCCTGGCAGGACCGCGTGCGCCA
>JBKBXH010000355.1:0-1501 GCA_046313655.1 Thermomonas sp.
GCGACCAGCACGCGGTCCCCGCGCGCGCGGTGCTGCTGGAACACCTCCAGCGCCCGCGGCAGCAGCCGCGCCGTGATGGCGTCGGCGTGCAGCGCGACGTAGCGGTCGATCAGCGCATCCAGCGCCGCGCGCCCGCGCACGCCCACGGTACCGGCCCAGACGAAGGCCGAGATGCCTGCGCGGCGGGTCGGCAGGAACGCCACCAGCGGGCCGGCCACCGGCACCAGCACCAGCGCCAACAGGCGCCGCCACCAGGCGCGCGCGATCAGCCAGCGGAACAAGTGGGTGCCGGAGTCGCCGCCGTACAGGGTGTGGTCGAAATCGAACACCACCAGTGGCGCATCGTCCCGCGGCGGCGGGTATATCGCCGTCATGCGAACAAGGCCTGCAGGGCCGCGCCCGGATCGGGCTGGCGCATGAACGCCTCGCCGACCAGGAAGGCATCCACGCCGGCCGCGCGCATCCGCGCCACGTCGTCCGGTACCAGGATGCCGCTCTCGGTCACCAGCACGCGGTCGGCCGGCACCGCCGGCTTCAGGTCGAGCGTGGTCTGCAGCGAGACCTCGAAGGTCTTGAGGTTGCGGTTGTTGATGCCCAGCAGGCGCGCCGGCACCGGAAGCGCGCGCTCCAGCTCGTCCAGATCGTGCACTTCCAGCAGCACGTCCATGCCCAGCTCGGCGGCGAGGAAGCCGAACTCCGACAGCCGCGCATCGTCCAGCGCGGCGGCGATCAGCAGCACGCAGTCGGCGCCCAGCGCGCGCGCCTCGTGGATCTGGTAGGCATCGACCACGAAGTCCTTGCGCAGCACCGGCAGCGCGCAGGCGGCGCGCGCCTGCTGCAGGTAGGCATCGCTGCCTTGGAAGAAATCGACGTCGGTCAGCACCGACAGGCAGGCCGCACCACCGCCGGCGTAGCTGCGCGCGATAGCGGCCGGGTCGAAGTCGGCGCGGATCACGCCCTTGCTCGGGCTGGCCTTCTTCACCTCGGCGATCACCGCCGGCTGGCCGGCCGCGACCCGGGCGACGACGGCATCGGCGAAGCCGCGCGGCGGCGGGGCATCGGCATGGCGCGCGCGCAGCTCGGCCAGCGGCACCTGGGCGCGGCGCGCGGCCACTTCTTCGTGCTTGCGGGCGAGGATGGTGTCGAGGATGGTGGTCACGGTGCTTGCTTCCGTCGGAAAGGCGGCGGGGGATCAGGCCAGGCCGGCCAGCGCGCGGGTGGCGGCCACGTACTGCTGCATGCGCGCGCGCGCGCTGCCGTCGGCGATCACCGCGCGGGCGCGGGCGAGGCCGTCGGCGATGTCGGCGGCCACCCCGGCGGCATACAGGGCGGCGCCGGCGTTGAGCGCGACGATGTCGGTGGCGGGACCGGGCCGGTTGTCCAGCACCGCGTGCAGCATCGCGATCGACTCGGCGGGATCGGCCACCCGCAGGTTGCGGCTGGCCGACATCGGGATGCCGAAATCCTCGGGGTGGATGTCGTACTCGCGCACCACGCCGTC
>JBKBXH010000356.1:0-1488 GCA_046313655.1 Thermomonas sp.
GACCAGGCGCGGCAACCGCGCGCTGCCGCCCCAGCCCGGGAAGATGCCCAGCTGCACTTCCGGCAGGCCGATGCGGGTGGAGGCGTCGCTGCTGGCCACGCGGTAGCGGCAGGCCAGCGAAATCTCGGTGCCGCCGCCCATGCAGAAGCCGTGGATCGCGGCGACGGTGGGGCAGGGCAGGCTGGCCAGCTGCTGGAAGGTGTCCTGGCCGCGGCGGATGGCGTCGTTGACGGTGCCGCGGCGGTCGTATTCCTGGAACTCCTTGAGGTCGGCACCGGCGATGAAGCCGCTGGCCTTGCCGGAGGCGATCACCAGCGCCTTCGGCGGGTCCAGCGCGATCCGTTCCAGGGCGATGCCCAGTTCGATCAGCGCATCCTGCGAGAACGCGTTGACCGCGGCGTCGGCGCGGTCGAAGTACAGCACCAGCACGCCATCGTCGCGGCGCTGCGGGCGCCAGTGCGACAGGCGCAGCCCGTCGAAACCGTGTGCGGAGGAGTCGGCCATGCGCATGCCATCCGTATCGGGAGGTAAGGCGGGTATCGTAGCCCGCGCGAACTTGAATACGTGTCTAATTGCCTTCACCTCAGGCATGGCCGCGGAACTTTCCCGGCCACCCCCTGTCACACCGCCCGGAAGCACCGGGCCAACAGCGAGGCCGCGGCGCAAATGACGGAGGATCGGGTGTCGCAAGCGCTGGATCAGGACCTGGTGGCGCGCGTGCAGCGCGGCGATACGGCCGCCTTCGACCTGCTGGTGCGCAAGTACCAGCACCGGGTCGCCGCGGTGATCTCGCGCTACGTGCACGACTGGGCCGAGGTGCAGGATGTGGCCCAGGACACCTTCATCCGCGCCTACCGCGCGATCGGCGGGTTCCGCGGCGATGCCCAGTTCTCCACCTGGTTGCACCGGATCGCGGTGAACACCGCGATGAACCACCTGGCCGCGCACGGCCGGCGCCCGCCCGGCGAGGACATCGATGCCGGCGATGCCGAGCAGTTCGAATCCGGCCTGCGCCTGCGCGACAACGACACGCCCGAGCGCGAGCTGATGCGCCAGCAGCTGGAACAAACCGTGCTGGATGCGGTCGAAGCCCTGCCGCAGGACCTGCGCGAGGCGATCACCCTGCGCGAGGTGGACGGCCTGAGCTACGAGGAGATCGCCGAACGCATGGGCTGCCCGATCGGCACGGTGCGCTCGCGCATCTTCCGGGCGCGCGAGGCGATCGATGCGCGCATGCGCCCGCTACTGGACCACGACCAAACCCCGAAGCGCTCCAAAGCGTCATGACATCCACGGACAAGCCCATGGAGACCACCCCCGACACCGACCGCCACTGCATCGGCCTGACCCAGCTGTCGAGCCGCGAGCAGCTGTCCGCGCTGATGGACGGCATGCTGCCGGAGGACCAGACCCGCTTCCTGCTGCGCCGCCTGCAGCACGATGCCGAGCTGGCTGGCAGCTGGGAGCGCTGGCGCATCGCCAGCGACG
>JBKBXH010000357.1:0-1470 GCA_046313655.1 Thermomonas sp.
TCCAGCCCGCGGCATTGGAGCATGTTGTAGATGGCGCTGTAGCCGACTCCGAACTCCTCCCGCAGCGCGGCCACCATTGTCCGTGGACCGGCCAGCGGGTGCTCCAGCGCGAACGGGTTGATGTCGGCGTAGTCGATCCCGGGCTCGCCCGCGCGCTGCAACGCCAGCGCGTCGACGTTGCGCCAGGCGCCGTCGATGCGCTCGCAGCCGCTGGCCACCGGCTTCATCCCGGCCGCGCGCAGCCCGCGCGCGCGCAGCGCATGCAGCAGGCTCGCGCTGGACAGGGTCTTGCCGATGCCGGTATCGGTGCCGGTGACGTAGATCGAGAACATGGGGTTCCGGAGCTCCAAGCGACGGGTGGGGCGGGCATGGTAATCCCGGCGCCCGGCGTTGCTACACTGCGCGCATGAGCTTTTCCGCCACGCCCCTGACCGGCACCAAGCCGGAACGCTATGCGCAGCTGCTGGAGCAGGTGCGCGCGCTGCTGCACGGCGAACGCGACCGCATCGCCAATGCCGCCAACCTGTCCGCGCTGGTGTACCAGGCGCTGCCCGACCTGAACTGGGTGGGCTTCTACTTCTTCGACGGCACCGAGCTGGTGGTCGGCCCGTTCCAGGGCCTGCCGGCCTGCGTGCGCATCCCGCTGGCCAAGGGCGTCTGCGGCGCCGCCGCGCGCACCCGCCAGACCCAGCGCGTGGACGACGTGCACGCCTTCCCCGGCCACATCGCCTGCGATTCGGCCAGCCGCTCCGAGCTGGTAGTGCCGCTGTACCGGGGCGATGCGCTGATCGGCGTGTTCGACCTCGACAGCCCGCTGCCGGCGCGCTTCGACGGCGACGACCAGCAAGGGCTGGAGGCGATCGCCGCGGCCTACCTGGAGTCGCTGGGTTGACCCTGAAACTGCGCAACATCGGCCCGAAATCCGCGGCCTGGTTGCGCCAGGTGGGGCTGCGCACGCCCGAGGAACTGGCCGCGGTGGGCGCGGTGGGCGCCTACGTCAAGGTGCGCCGCGCCGGCTTCAAGCCCAGCCTGAACCTGTTGTACGCGCTGGAAGGCGCGCTGGCCGATTGCCACTGGCAGGAAGTCCCGGACGCGCGTCGCGCGGAACTGGTGCAGGCCGCCGAAGCCGCGATCGCGCAGCTGCCGCCACCGCGCGGGCGCCCGGCCGCCGCGCCGGTCACCACCACCCACCACGAGGCTGCGGCCATGGCGCCGGCGCTGGCCCTGTTCGACGATGATCGCGGCGGGCACCCGGGCCACGGCGACGGCGGCTGACGCGCCACGCTACACTAGCCGCGCTTGAGGTGACCCGCCGGCACGACCGGCGGGTTGAAACGGGAAGCCGGTGACGAGGCGCGCGAGCGCCGCCATTCCGGCGCTGCCCCCGCAACGGTAAGCGTGACGACGCCAGCATCGGCCACTGTGCATCCGCATGGGAAGGCGCTGGCGGGGAACATCCGTGCGATGTTC
>JBKBXH010000358.1:0-1390 GCA_046313655.1 Thermomonas sp.
TGCGTGCGCCGCCACGTGCGGGATGCGCCGCCATTTGCCGAGGTCGTAGCCCCAGCCCTGCAGGCGGCGGCGCGCGGCCTCCAGCTCGGCCTCGGGGACCGCCGGCGAGCGCGCGAACACCCAGGCGTAGTCGCGGGCATCGCGCGCCACCAGCATCAGGCCGTAGTCCTCGCGCAGCCAGGCCACCACGTACTGCGCCTTGACCGGGCCGAACACGCGCACGTCCCAGACCGCGTTGCCGGTATTGGGGCGCACCCGCGCCGGCGCCTCGATGTACTTGCGCGGGCCGTTGGCATGGCCCTGGTTGAAGGTCAGGGTGGTCAGGATGCTGCCATCCCGGCGCAGGGTGTAGGTCTCCACCGCGTTCCAGGCCTCGCGCTCGAACGGTGTCGGAATGCCGCCCACCAGGTACCAGGTGCCCATGAAGCGCGGCAGGTCCACCTGCGGCACCGGCGGGATCGGCGGCCGGCTGGCCCCCGCGCTGGCCACCGCCAGCAGCAGGACGGCCAGCAGCGCGGCTGCCCGCCAGCGGCGGGCCCGGCGCGCCGGGTTCAGGCGCGCTCGAACAGGTAGTGCGACACCAGCCATTCCTGTCCATCCGCGTAGCCGAACAGCTCGGCGCAGGCCATCCAGAACATCCGCCAGCGCTGGAGCCACAGCCCGGCGGCATCGCCGTAGGCCTCGCGCAGCACCGCCATCACCTCCTCGCGGCGGGCGTCCTGCGCCTGCAGCCAGTGGTTGGCGGTCTTCTCGTAATGGGTGCCGTCCACCAGCCACTGCTGGCGTATCTTCAGCGTCTGCTGGAAATGCAGCAGGGTGTCGGCCGCCGGCATCAGCCCGCCGGTGAAGAAATGCCGGCCCATCCAGTTGTCGCTGCCCTCGGTCTCGAACGGGTACAGCAGGGTGCGGTGGGCGAAGATGTGCACGAACAGCCGCCCGCCCGGGCGCAGCCAGCTGCCGATCCGCGCCAGCAGGCTCTCGTAGTTGCGCATGTGCTCGAACATCTCGATCGACACGCAGCGGTCGTAGGCGGAAGCCGGCAGCGCCAGCGTGTTCACGTCGCGGGTGAGCACCTGCACGTTGCCGATCCCGCGCTCGCGGCAGCGCCCCTCGATGAAGCCGCGCTGGCCGTTGGAATTGGACACCGCGGTGATGCGCGCGTTCGGGAAGTGTTCGGCCATCCACAGCGTGAGCGAGCCCCAGCCGCAGCCCAGCTCCAGGATGTCCTGGCCGTCGGCCAGCCCGGCGCGCTCGCAGTACAGCGCCAGCATCGCCTCCTCGGCCTCGGCCAGGGTTTCGTCGCCCTGCGGGTAATAGCAGCAGGAATACTTCAGGCGCGGGCCCAGGCAGCGGGTGAAGAACGCCGGCGGCAGCTCGTAGTGCTGGGCAT
>JBKBXH010000359.1:0-1389 GCA_046313655.1 Thermomonas sp.
CTGCTGACCGCCGCCCTGGCCGGGGTGGCGCGGCTGGACGAGATCGCCGCGCTGGCCAATGCCGGCACCCTGATCGCCTTCACCGCGGTGGCGGTGTGCCTGCTGGTGCTGCGGGTGCGCGACCCGGCGCGCCCGCGCGTGTTCCGCACCCCGTGGGCGTGGCTGGTCGGACCGCTGGCGATCCTCGGCTGCGCCTACCTGTTCCTCAGCCTGCCGCAGCGCACCCAGCTGTGGTGCCTGGCCTGGAACGGCGTCGGCCTGCTGGTGTACCTGGCCTACGCGCGCCGCCACAGCCTGCTGGGCCAGGGCCGCGACGCCTGAGCCGGCGCATGTCCGCCGACCACCGGGCGCCCGCGATCGCGCTGATGGGCCCGACCGCGTCGGGCAAGAGCGCGTATGCCATCGCACTGGCGCGGCGGCTGGGTGGCGAGATCGTCAGCGTCGATTCCGCGCTGGTCTATCGCGGGCTGGACATCGGCGCGGCCAAGCCGACCGCGCAGGAGCGCGCACAGGTCGCGCACCATCTGGTGGATGTCTGCGATCCGTGGCAGGCGTTCTCGGCGGCGGAATTCGCGCGGGCGGCGCGCGCGGCGATCGACGGCATCCTCGCGCGCGGGCGGCTGCCGGTGCTGGCCGGTGGCACCGGGCTGTACTTCCGCGCCCTGCTGGACGGGCTGTCGGAGATGCCGGAGGCCGACCCCGGCGTGCGCGCCGCATTGGCCGTGGAGGCCGCCGAGCGCGGCTGGGCCGCACTGCATGCGGAGCTGGCGCGGGTCGATCCGGAGGCCGCCGCGCGCATCCACGCCACCGATGCCCAGCGCATCCAGCGTGCGCTCGAGGTGTACCGCCTGAGCGGACGCGCGATCAGCGACTGGCAGCGCAACGCGCGCACGGCGCGACTGCCGCTGCGGGTGCTGAAGCTGGTGCTGGCGCCGCCGCAGCGGGCGCTCCTGCATGCGCGCATCGAGGCCCGCTTCGACGTGATGCTGGCCGCCGGCTTCCTCGACGAGGTGCGCCGGCTGCGGGCGCTGCCGGCGCTGGCCGCGCATCCGCGCCCGCTGGAACTGCCGGCGCTGCGTGCGGTGGGCTACCGCCAGGCGTGGGAGCACCTGGACGGCACCTCTTCGCCCGCCGAGTTCCGCGCGCGCGCCGTCGCCGCCACCCGCCAGCTGGCCAAGCGCCAGTACACCTGGCTGCGCGGGGAGCTGGACGCGCGCTGGTTCGATCCCGCGGGCCAGGCCGCGGCGCTGGATGCGGCGGTGGACGCCTTCCTCGGCCCGCGCGGCGGATGAGCACGCCGCAGGTGTGCGGCGGCGGCGGACTGCGCTAACATCGGCCGGCCCGCCGCTGCCGGACGGGCGCGGGGTCGGGGAACGCCCACGGGCATCG
>JBKBXH010000360.1:0-1353 GCA_046313655.1 Thermomonas sp.
GCCGCTGAGGTTGGCGCCGTCGCCGCCGAGGGTGACGAACAGCGCGCGCGGGCCGACCGCGTCGAGGCTGCCGTCCAGCCGCACCACGCCGCCCTGGCCGCCGATCAGCGAACCACCGGGCTTGCTGCCCGCGGACAGCAGGGTCCAGCCGATGCCTTCCACCCGCGCCACCGGCACCAGCACCGAATCGGGGTTGTAGGCGAGGGTGACGTCGAACTCCGGGCGCACCCGCATGTCGGCCGCGTTCGCGCCGAGCGCGAGGCTGGCATCCACCGTGGCCGATTCACCGGAGACTTCCTCCACCCCGATGTCGTTGATGCCGCCGAACAGGGCCGGCGTCAGCGGCGCGCCCTGGGCATCGACCACGGCCGCGCCGCCGGCCTGCAGACCCTGGCCGACCGCGGCGATGCGGCCGTTGCGCACCAGCACGTCGGCGCCGCGCAGGGTGCCGCGCGCGGTCGCGGTATGCACGGTGGCGTTGCGGATCAGCAGGTCCTGCGCGGGCGCGGCGAACGCCAGCAGCAAGGCCGCGAGCCCAGCGCAGGCGGTCGCCCAGCGCCGCGGCTGGCGGGGGCGTGGCCCGCCTTCGCGGACAGGGCAGGCACAGGCAACAGCGCTCATCGCACACCTCCCGCGGTGATGTCCTGCCCCAGCAGGAAATCGGATTTCGGTTGCCGGGCCGGATCGTAGCGGTCGTACAGGCGCGCGCCGTCCACGTACACCTGCTCGGCCTGCGCGTAGCTGCTGAAGGGGTTGCCGTTCCATACCACCACGTCGGCCATCTTGCCCGGCTCCAGGGTGCCGGTCTGGGCGTCGATGCCCATGGCCTTGGCGGGGTTGGCGGTCAGCCAGCGGATGGCGCGCTCGGGCGGGATGGCGATGCCGGCGCGTCCGGCGCTGGCGATCACCTTCGCCGCCTCCTGGTTGAGGCGCTGGATGCCTTCCTCGGAATCCGAATGCACGATCGCGCAGCCGCCGGGCACGCGGTCCACCAGCGCGATGTTCTCCTGGATGCCGTCGAAGCTCTCCATCTTGAAGCCCCACCAGTCGGCCCACAGCGCGCCGCACACGCCCTCGGCGGCCAGCCGGTCGGCGATCTTGTAGGCCTCCACCCCGTGGTGGAAGGCGGCGATCTTGAAGCCGAACTCCTTGGCCAGGTCGAGCATGGTGGCCATCTCGTCGGCGCGGTAGCAGTGGATGTGCACGCGGATGTCGCCGTTGATGGCACCGGCCAGGGTGTCGTTCTTGTAGTCGCGCTTGCCTTCCGCGTCCTTGCCGCCGGCCTTGCGCTTCTTCATGTACTCGGCGGCCTCGGCGAACGCGGCGCGGTAGCCGGCCACGTTGCCCATGCGG
>JBKBXH010000361.1:0-1275 GCA_046313655.1 Thermomonas sp.
GGAGGTGCTCTATGTTTATCTGGTACATGCACTATTGCGCAACGCTCACGCCCTGGAGCCACGCAGGAGATGCACCAGTTCACTCCGCCAAACTACTTGGCGAGTCGGCCTGCGCCGGCATCGCGATTGCAGAGCAGCCTGGTCCTCCAGGTGCGCGCGCGTGTGCGTGCGTGCGTGTGTGCCCTGCGTGCGTACGCGTGTGTGCATGCGTATGCGGGGTGCGCGATTGCACTCTGGTCCGTTGTCATTCGACTCCGGCACGCCGGCGCCGCAGC
The DNA here is from genome assembly GCA_046313655.1 of Thermomonas sp. Lineage (GTDB taxonomy): Bacteria > Pseudomonadota > Gammaproteobacteria > Xanthomonadales > Xanthomonadaceae > Thermomonas. The sequence goes on from JBKBXH010000361.1 coordinate 276, forward strand.
CAGCCATGCCCAAGCTGGCATGCAGTCGTCCGCAGCGCACCCACGTGCTCGAGATCCTCGATTCTCACGCCAGCCCAGCACTCGCCCCTCACTGTTGCTGCCACGCCGCACGCACACACGCGCCGCGCGCAAGCAGTGCTCACGCGCGGTCCACCTTGGCCATGTGCTGCGCCAGGTCCAGCAGGCGGTTGCTGTAGCCCCACTCGTTGTCGTACCAGGACACCAGCTTCATGAACTGGTCCGTCAGCGCGATGCCCGCCTTGGCATCGAAGACGGAGGAGGCGGGGTGCGTGAGGAAGTCCATGGACACCACCTCGTCCTCCGTGTAAGCCAGGATGCCCCTCAGCGGCCCCTCCGCCGCCGCGCGCACTGCAGCCTTCACTTCGTCGTACGACGCACGCTGCGCGAGCAGACACGGGGGATTGGTTGGCGAGAGAGACGGAACGGCGCGCGATGGCAGGCGGCAGCAGTGGCACGACGCGCGCCTTTTCCAGGCGGCAGGTCAGATCCACCACCGACACATTGGCGGTGGGCACGCGGAACGCCATGCCCGTCAGCTTGCCCTTCAGCTCGGGAATCACCTGCCAGCCCGGTGTGTCGGTACGTCACAGCGCAGCGGGCGCGCGATGCGCACCTTGCCGACGGCCTTGGCGGCGCCGGTGCTGGAGGGGATGATGTTGAAGCAGGCGCTGCGGCCGCCGCGCCAGTCCTTGCGTGACGGACCGTCCAGCACCTTCTGCGAGGCCGTCACTGCATGCACGGTGGTCATCAGACCTTCCAGCAGCCCAAACTGGTCGTTCACCACCTGCGCAACCATGCGTGAGCGGGGCGGCACGCCGCATACGGGCAGGGGCAGCGGTGGGGCGCGCACTTTGGCCAGCGGCGCCAAGCAGTTGGTGGTGCAGGAGGCGTTGGACACGACTTGCATGTCCTGAGCGGCGGCGGCAGCAGCAGCAGTGTGTCAGCAACGCCCAGCACGGCCCTCCGCATGTGCGCTAGC
>JBKBXH010000362.1:0-1179 GCA_046313655.1 Thermomonas sp.
GGCGGCGCGTGAGGGGGCGGCAGCGTCAGCGGCAGGCAGGCAGGCAGGCACGCACCGCCACGCCCTCATGGCCCGGCAGCGCGCGCTCAAAGTCCTTCAGCTGCTTCCCGCTGCCGGCCTGCACCTCCAGCGCCAGCTGCACGGCGCGGTGCAGCAGCTCGCCCACGCGCTCGAACTCCGCCTCCTTGAACCCGCGGGTGGTCAGCGCGGGCTGCAGCGGGGGGCGGCGGGGGGCGGCGCGTCAGCGGACGCTGCATGGCCAGCAGCAGGCGCGACCCGCACCGTGCCCACGCGCACGCCGCCGGGAGACAGCGCGCTGCGGTCGCCGTACACCGCGTTCTTGTTCAGCGTGATGCCCGCCAGCTCGCACAGCTTCTCCAGCTTGCTGCCGGTCAGCCCCTGCGGCCGCAGATCCCACAGGAGCAGGTGGTTGTCAGTGCCGCCCGTGGCCAGCCTGCAGGGGGCGGGTGGCGTGTCAGGGCGGGCGGAGGGACGGTGCAGGTTGGCAGCAGGGGCAGCAACAGCGGCAGTGGCAGTGGCAGCGGCAGCGGCAGCGGCAGCGGCAGCGGCAGCGGCAGCGGCAGCGGCAGCGGCAGCGGCAGCGGCAGCGGCAGCGGCAGCGGCATCGGCATCGGCATCGGCATCGGCATCGACAGCGACAGCGGCAGCGGCGACTGCGGCAGTGCCACTCACGTGTAGCCCTGCTCCACCAGCTGAGCGGCCAGCGCGCGCGCGTTGAGGCGCACTTGGCGCGCGTACGCCTTGAACTCGGGGGACGCCACTTCCTTCAGCTGCGTGGCCACCGCCGCGATCTGGTGCTCGTGCGGGCCGCCCTGCAGCGCGGGGAACTGCGGCGTTGATCTTGCTGCCAAAGTCGCGCGCGTCCTTGCGGAAGAAGATGATGCCCGAGCGCGGGCCGCGCAGCGGCTTGTGCGTGGTGGTGGTCACAATGTCGCAGAACTGGCAGCGGCAGCAGCACCGTGCATGTTAGGGGGCGGCAGCAGCACCGCGCAGGTCAGGGGGCGGCAGCAATGGCGACGGTGGCGGTGGCGGCAGCGGTGGCGGCAGCAGCAGCAGCGGTGGCAGCAGCAGCAGCGGCATCTACGCGCGCCACGCATGAGCGCGCACCTCAAAGGGGTTCATGCTGGTTTCGCCCGCCGCCACCAGGCCGCTCGTGTG
>JBKBXH010000363.1:0-1139 GCA_046313655.1 Thermomonas sp.
GCCGCAGGCGGCCGCGCGCCTGGCCGGCGCGGTGGTGGATTTCCGCGACCCCGACAGCCTGACCCAGCCGATGGGCGGCGCCGAGGATGCCGATTACGCCGCCGCCGGGCTGGCCTGGGGCGCCAAGGACGCGCCATTCGAGGACGTGTCCGAACTGCAGCAGGTGCTGGGCATGGCCCCGGCGCTGTATGCGCGCGCCGCCCCGCACCTCACCGTGTATTCCGGGCAGGGCACGCCGGATGCGCGCTTCGCCGATCCGCTGGTGCGGCGCGCGCTGGGGCTGCCGCCACGGCCGGAGCCGCAGGCGCCGGATGCGCCGCCGCCGGCGGGCAGCGGCACGTATAGTATCGACAGCCGTGCCCGGCTCGCGGATGGACGCAGCGCGGGGCTTGCGGTGGTCATTCGCTTGGGGGGAAGTGGTTTGCCGGGTTCGACGTACACGCCGCTGCGCTGGCAGGCGGAAGGAGCAATGCCGTGAGTGCGCAGGCGGCGCGGGTGTCCGCATGGACGCGCTCGGTGCACGGCTGGCGCGGCTTCCTGGGATGGTGGCGGGCGGGCCTGATGGCCTGGCTGCCGCCGCGCCTGCGCCAGGCCCTGGCCGGGGGCGACCGCCTGCTGCTGCAGGTGGACGGCGACGGGGTGCGGGTGCAGGCGGCCACCGCCGGCACCCTGCGCGAGCTGGCGGTGCTGCCGCTGCCGCTGGAAGGCGAGGCGGATCCGCTGGCGCGCCTGCTGCGCGAGGACGTGGCCGAATGGCCGCGCTGGCTGCTGCTGCCAGCGCGCCTGGGCCTGCGGCGTCCGCTGCCGATGCCGGCGGCCGCGCGCGATCGCCTGCGCGAGGTGCTGGCGTTCGAGGTCGAGCGCCAGACCCCGTTCGCCGCCGGCGAGGCCCTGCACGACGGGCGCCTGCTGCAGGTGCAGCCCGACGGTCGCCTGCAGGTGGAGCTGGTGGTGCTGCCGCGCCGCGACTACGCGGCGGCGCTCGCGCGGCTCGGTGGCGCGGCTGGCAGCCTGGCCGGGCTGGACCTGGTAGACGCCGCCGGCGCGCCGCTGGGCGTGAACCTGCTGCCGCCCGCGCAGCGCCGGCGTGCGCGCGATCCGTGGCGCGGCTGGAACCTGGCGCTGGCCGGGCTGGCGCT
>JBKBXH010000364.1:0-1083 GCA_046313655.1 Thermomonas sp.
GCTGGAACTCGCCTCGCGCGGCTTCGTCGCGCCGATGGGCCAGCACCACGACGGCTTGCTGCACCTGTGCGACGGCGCGCGCTGGCTGACCGTGGGCGGCGAGGACAAGCTGCTGCCCGGCGCAGTGGTCAACGACCTGCTGCAGAAGAAGCTGGCCGCGATCGAGGAGAAAGAAGGCCGCAAGCCCGGCGGCCGCACCCGCAAGCGGCTGAAGGACGAACTCATCACCGAGCTGCTGCCGCGCGCGTTCGTGCGCCCAGTGCGCACCGATGCGCTGGTGGACGCCACGCTCGGCGTGATCGCGATCGACACCTCCTCGCGCAAGAGCGCCGAATCGGTGGTGTCGGAAGTACGCCGCGCGCTGGGCAGCTTCCCGGCGCTGCCGCTGAACGCGGAAGTGGCGCCGCGCGCCATTCTCACCGGCTGGTTGGCCGGCGATGCGCTGCCCGACGGCCTCGCCCTGGGCGATGAATGCGAGCTGCGCGACCCGGCCGATTCCGGCGCGGTGGTGAAGATCCAGCGCATGGAGCTGTCGGGCGAGGAAATCAGCAAGCACCTCGAGGCCGGCAAACAGTGCACGCGGCTGGCGCTGGTGCTGGACGACCACGTCAGCTTCGTGATCGGCGAGGACCTGATCGTGCGCAAGTTCAAGCTGCTGGACGGCGCGGTGGACGCGCTGGAATCCACCGAGCACGACGACCTCGTGGCCGAGCTGCAGGCCCGCTTCGCGCTGATGACCGGCGAGTTCAAGCGCCTGTTCCCGGTGCTGGAGAAGGCGTTCAAGCTCAGCCGCGCGGAGTGAGGCCGGCGCGGCCCGGCTAGACTGGCCGCATGCGCGCCCTGTTCCGCCTGCTCGTCCCCGCCCGCGGCGCACCCGCGGCGCCCGCCACCCGGCGCGAGACGGTCGCGCTGGCGCTGGCCGACGGCCGCGAGGTCGAGGTGCTGCGCGTGCGCGATCCGCGCGCGCGGCGGCTGCGGCTCACCGGCAGCGGCGCAGGCTCCGAGCTGCGCGTGGAGCACTTGTGGCGGTTCTCGTGCGGCCTCACGCGCGGCAGGTGCGGCCGCACGCACGCACGCACGCAC
>JBKBXH010000365.1:0-981 GCA_046313655.1 Thermomonas sp.
CCAAGCTGCGTGCTGGGTCCTATTTTCCGGGCTTCCTTGAGCCCCGCAAGATGGTCGAGAAAGCGCTGGTTGCGGTGATCCAGGAAGCGTGGATCGGCGGGGTCAGCACCCGGCGGGTCGATGAACTCGTCCAGGCCATGGGCATGACCGGCATCTCCAAGTCCACCGTCTCCAAGCTTTGCAAGGACATTGACGAGCGCGTCCATGCCTTTCTGAAACGCCCGCTCACCGGCGAATGGCCGTATCTCTGGCTCGATGCCACCTATCTCAAGGTACGCGAAGGCGGGCGGATCATCAGCGTTGCCGCAATAATCGCCATGGCCGTCAACACCGAGGGCCGGCGCGAGATCGTCGGCCTGCATATCGGCCCCTCGGAAGCGGAGGTCTTCTGGTCCGACTTCCTGAAGGACCTTGTTCGGCGCGGTCTTACCGGCGTGAAGCTGGTCATCTCCGATGCTCACGAGGGCCTCAAGGGCGCGATCACCCGCGTCATGGGCGCCACCTGGCAGCGCTGCCGGGTGCACTTCATGCGCAATGCCCTGTCCTATGTGCCCAAGGGCCAGAACACTGTCGTCGCCGCCGCGATCCGCCAGGTCTTCCTGCAGCCCGATCAGAAAAGCGCAACGCAGGTCTGGCGACAGGTCGCCGACCAGTTGCGCACCCGTTGGCCCAAGCTCGGCGCCTGCATGGACGAGGCCGAAACCGACGTGCTCGCCTACACCGGCTTCCCCACCCAGCACCGCACGAAGTTACACTCAACCAATCCGCTCGAGCGGCTCAACAAGGAGGTCAAGCGCCGCGCCGACGTCGTCGGAATCTTCCCGAACGAAGACAGCATCATCCGCCTCGTCGGGGCTGTGCTGATGGAGCAGAACGACGAGTGGCAGCTCCAGCACCGATACATGCAGATCGAAGGCATGGCCGAACTCAACCAACCCATGATCGAGGAGGAAAATCAGCCCCTACACATCACCGCCAAAG
>JBKBXH010000366.1:0-832 GCA_046313655.1 Thermomonas sp.
GAGAGAGCGCAAAGGCAAGCAACACTCCGCGCTCCTGCGCGCGCTCCACAATGGCGCGCACGCGATCGTCCAGCCCGCCCGCTGCCTCGCACGCCTCCAGGTCCGGCGCCAGCACGATGAGCTTGGCGCGCCCGCTGCTGGCCGCGCGCAGCGTCTCGCGCAGGCCCACCACGTACCGGCGCCCCGTGTGTGCCTTGACGCCGCCGCGCGCAATGACGCGCTGCTGGAAGCGGTGCAGCGTGGTGAACATGGCCTCCAGCGCCGCGTTCAGCTCGGGAGACAGCAGTTGGGAGACGTACTGGCGAGGCATGCAGCGCGGCAGGCGAGGCACCTTGAAGATGCCCTTCACGATGGGAAACTCGGGGGTGGCTGCATCTGCGCTGGTAGCGGCGGGAACAACAGCGGCTGCCGTGCCGGCTGTAGCTGCCACTGCCATTGCTGCAGTGGCATCAGCATCAGCATCAGCATCGGCATCGGCATCGGCATCGGCATTAGCATCGGCATCGGCGGCGGTGGTGGCTGACGGCGCGCCTGCCGCGGGGTCATCGCTAGCGGGCGGCAATGGCACAGATGGCGCGAATGACGCAGCGATGGCCGGGGCTGCAGCGCTGCTCGTGGGTGCCCACGAGCTGGGCGTCCACGGGCGAGCGGTGGGGTTGAGGGTGGACCGTGGCGCGGCGGCGGTCGGAGGGGGGGCAGGCACTGGCACTTTCGGCTGCCAGCCATCCGGCTGTTGCTCGGGGTGCGCCAAGAAATAGCGTGCCTCTCGCTCCATCAAAATAGCGCGCTTCAGTGATGTGATGCGCACGGGTGCTGGCTGGTCCGGTGCGCG
>JBKBXH010000367.1:0-827 GCA_046313655.1 Thermomonas sp.
GTGCGCGCTCCCTTCTCACGCCGCCTGCCGCCACTGTTGCTGCTGCTGCCGCCGCCGCCGCTGCCACTGCCGCCGCCGCTGCCGCCTCAGGCATGGCTCTGCTTGAGGCGTGGTGCGCGGCGCTGAGTCGCGGCCGCCCGCTACCGCTGCCTCTGCCGGAGGGGCATGGGCTAGCGGAGGCCACGCCCACCAGCGATTGGCTGTTGAGCGCGCTGGCGGCTCTGCGAGCGATGGATCCGGAGGCGGTGGCGGAGGTGGATGCAGCGATGGCGACAGCGCGCACCGGCGGGGAGGGAAGTGCGCGAAGCAGTTCCGCGGATGTCCCCGCGGCAGCCCCCCGTTCGTTACGACGCCGCGACGCAACGCCCCTTCCCCCGTCGTCTCCGCGGGGCTTAGCCGACACTGCCGGCGCTGCTGCTGCCGCTGCTGGTGTTGCAGATGCACATGCGGCGCGTTCCGACGCGGCTGGGAGCGCGGCTGCCAGCGCTGCGGATGCGGCGAAGCCAACGGCAGCTGCCGACAGCACCATTGCCACTGAAGCTGCCGCCGCTGATGCTGCCGCCGCCACCCCCGCTGGTGCCACTGATGCCGCCGCCACTGCCGCTGATGCCGCCGCTGCAGTCACTACTGCCGCCGCTGGCGACGTCAGCGAGGCTGCTTCTACACGCGCCGCTGCCCGGCGGCCATCCGCCACCGCCCTCTCTTTCGGAGCCGTGGCCTCCCTGCACTGCACCGGCGACCCCGACGCCTTCACGCCTCAGCCGCGATCTCCGCGTCACCGCGCGCCGCGGCACAGCGCTACTGCCACCGCCTCCGCGGAGGACCTG
>JBKBXH010000368.1:0-792 GCA_046313655.1 Thermomonas sp.
CGCGCATCCAGCTCCTCGCGCGAGCGGTAGCACAGCATGCCCAGCTCTCGCGCGATCTGCAGGCCCCGCACAGGCGGCGCCTTTTCGTTGTAGTCGCCGTCCTGCCAGCGTGTCACCGCGTCAGCGCGCGTGCGCGCGCGAGCGGGTGGGTACAGGCCCCATGCGCCGCACTTTGAACATTGGATCCACAGCAATGGCGCGACGCTGCACGCGCCTCAGAGCCACCGTCGTCTGCCCGCTCGCGCGAGCACGCGCTCATCAGCTGCAATCGCGCTATCGACTAGCACGGGCCTGCGCGATTGCGCACGCACCGGTGTGGTGCGGCCGGTGCAGGAAATGGCCACAAGCCGAGCGACACGCTCGGGAAAGCGCGCGGTGAACTGCAGCGCCTGCATGCCGCCCAGGCTGCCGCCCACCACCGCATGGATGGGTTGTGACTCGTCGATGCCCAGTGCGCTCAGCAGCCGCGCGTGAACAGTGGCCTGCTCGATGGGGGCACGCACGTGCCTGTCAGAACGCGCGGTGCAGCGCTGGTGCGCCCACGCGTGCCTGATCGCCGGGCGTGATGGCTGGGAAATGTCGCCCGTACCGCGCACCAATGTGTGGATTGATCGATAGTGGGGATGTGCAGCCGTAGGGCGAGCCCAGGAATGATCCGCTGATGACGCGAAAATGGCTGGTGCGGCGGCATTGGCCCACAGGCTCGCGATCGGCGCGCCAGGCGCGGCAACTGCGTACTTGGTGTCAATGTACTTGCCCGGACCCACCATGCCCTCCCACCAGCCGGGGCTT
>JBKBXH010000369.1:0-792 GCA_046313655.1 Thermomonas sp.
GTCGGCGGTGACGAAAGTTACTTTGCCGACCGGCGCCCAGACCCCGGTGCTGCCCCTGACGACGACCGTCCCGGACTATCCTTTGTGGGAGACCGCGCGCGGGCCGATGTTCGGGCCTGAGGACAAGGCGGCGGTCGAGGCGCGCATCAAGCCGTTCGAGTTCGTCAGCCCGGCATTGAGCAAATTCCACGGCCGACCCGTCGTCATGCGCGGCGTGGTGCTGACGCCCGAGGGTTATGACGAGGGGACGGAGCGGTATCCGATCGTCTATATGACCCACGGATTCACCGCCAATGTGCGGTCGATGGCGGACCAGGCCGTGCCGCTGCTGGTGGGGATGCACAACAAGCGCCTGCCGCCGATGATCTGGGTGCTGCTGGACCAGAGCGGACCGTTCGGCACGCACGAGTTCGCCGACAGCGTCAACACCGGCCCCTGGGCCACGGCCCTGACGCAGGAGCTGATTCCCGACATCGAGCGTCGCCACCGGGTGGACGGCACGGCGAACGGGCGGCTGCTGATGGGCCATTCGTCGGGCGGCTGGGCCATGCTGTGGCTGCAGGTGAACTATCCGCAGATGTTCGGCGGGGCCTGGATCTCGTCGCCGGACTATACCGATTTCACCGACGTGGGCGGGGTGGACATCAATGCGCCCGGCGCGCGGATGGACACCGAGATGGCGCGGATCGAGGCGGTGCTGGGCGAGTACGGCGGGCAGGCGGTGTCGCTGGACGCGGTCTTCTCACCCCGCGGGCCGGATGGACGGCCGATGCCGCTGTATGACCGCGACAC
>JBKBXH010000370.1:0-787 GCA_046313655.1 Thermomonas sp.
TGGCTGATCCGGCAATTTCCGTTGAAATTGAGGGCGCAGCTTTTCAACGCCTCGACAGGCGCGGCGGCAAGGCGGCGGCGGAAGTCGCCCGCATCGCCAGCGGACAAATTTTCAAATGCCTGCGCCAGCACATCGCCGAAATCGAGAACGAGCTGATCCGGCAGGCCCTGCAGCAGACCGGCGGGGTGGTCGCGCATGCCGCCCCGCTGCTGGGCCTGCGCCGCACCACCCTGCTGGAGAAGCTGCGCAAATACGGCATCGTCCGCAGCGGCGACGCCGGGCCGGAGGACGACGTGCGGGAATCTTGACGCATCCGCGGCACGGGTTTTGCTTGAGGTTGGCCAGACCCGTTTCCTTCCGATGCCGAGATGACCGACGCCATCAGCTCGATCCTCTCCCAGATCCGCGCCCACGAGCTGCGGACCCAGGGGCCCCTTGCCGGGGCCCCCGGCATGCCCGGCGTGGGCGGACTGGGCGGCGCCGGGCCGGCGGGGGATGCCGCCCCCTCCAATGCCATCGGCGGGGTGCGACCGGCCGGCTCGGACTTCCAGCAAACCCTCAACAACGCCATCGATGGCGTGAGCAAGGCGCAGAACGACGCCGGCGCGCTCCAGCAGGCGTTCGAACTGGGCGATCCGCGCGCCGACCTGGCCCGGGCGGCCTACGAGGCGCTGGCCTGCTCGCTGGCCGAGGCGCTCGAGCAGATCACCGTGCGTCTGGACCGCGCCCCGGAGCGGGTGCTGCTGGTGGGTGGGGCCGCCCGCAGTCAGGCGCTGCGCGCGATCCT
>JBKBXH010000371.1:0-786 GCA_046313655.1 Thermomonas sp.
TCGAACAGCGGTGACAGCACGATGTCGCGCACCGCCACGTTGAACACCCCGGCATTGGCCGGCTGGAGGCCCGGCTGCAGGAACGCCACCGACTCCGCGACCTCGAGGTTCGCCGGCACCATCCTGCCGGCGCGGGCCACCTCGCGTGCGGCAAGCTGGCGCGCCACCCCGTTGCCCTGCAGCGACTCGATGCGCGCGCTCAAGGCGTAGCCGGCCACCAGCGTGCTGAGCAGCAGCACGATCCACAGCACCAGCAGCAGCGCCGCGCCTGCATGCGTCCGCCTCATGGCGGCGCCCCCCCGGCGGCGGCGTTCGCCAGCGGCAGCGCCACCACCAGCTCCGGCCAGTCGCCACCCGCATCCGCGATCCGCACCCGCACCTGCAGCGGCAGCGTCTCCGGGGTCTCCCAGCGCGACTGCCAGGGCGTCCAGCGCCCCTGCGCATCCAGCGTGCGGTAGCCCAGCTCCAGCCGCCGCAGCCCCTGCGCCAGCGGCTCCGGCGCGCGCAGCGGCGGCCCCGCCTCGCCCGCCTGCAGCGGCCGGAACTCCACCATCAGCGCGTTGCCGCCGGCGACCTCGCGCAGCGCCAGTTGGTGCACCTGCGGGCCACCGCGGCCGAGGTAGGCCGGCAGCTCCGCCACGAACCGCAGCGACTGCGGTCCGCCCTCGAAGCGCAGCGAGCGCCCGCTGCGCGGATCCAGCGCGAACACCATCGGCAGCGCGCCGCCGATCCGGCTGCGCAGGAAGCCGGAGACCGCACGCACGTGCTCGTTGCGCGCACTCACCA
>JBKBXH010000372.1:0-784 GCA_046313655.1 Thermomonas sp.
GCCGATGCACGGCAGGTTGTGACCGGCGTCAAAGACCGTCTGGCAGAGGTCGAGCGTGGCCTTCCAGCCGGAACGCACATCGCGGTCTTCTACGATCGGTCCGATCTGATCGGCCGAGCGATTGGAACGGTTGAGGAAGCGTTGCTGGAAGCGACCGTCCTGGTCGTGATCCTTCTGATCGTTTTCCTCGGTGACTGGCGAGCCGCCGCGATCGTTGCGGTCACACTGCCGATGGCCGCGCTGGTGACGTTCCTGTTCATGAGCATGGCCGGGTTGTCCGCGAATCTCATGAGCCTCGGTGGACTGGCCATTGCTATCGGCATGCTCGTGGATGGTGCGGTCGTTGTGGTGGAGAACGTCGTAGAGCGTCTGTCGCACCAACAGGATGACTCCCATCCGCGCCTTCACCAAGTCTTCCGCGCAACCAGCGACGTGACTGTGCCGGTATCGGCGGGCATCATCATCATCGCACTTGTGTTCCTTCCTCTGCTCGCGCTGCAGGGGCTGGAAGGCAAGCTGTTCGCGCCGGTTGCCCTCACCATTGTCTTCGCCCTTGCGGGATCGCTCCTGCTGGCGCTGACGCTCGTCCCCGTCCTTGCTTCGTTCGGCTTGAAAAGCGGACATCATGGAGACCCATGGGTGATGCGCTGGCTAACGCCTCGCTACCGTGCGCTTCTGAATGGCGCGTTTGCGCGCAAGAGCCTGGTCTACGGCCTTTCGGCTCTCGGACTGGTCCTCGCCGGATTGGCCTATGGAGCGGTGGGCAAAACCTTCATGCCGACGA
>JBKBXH010000373.1:0-766 GCA_046313655.1 Thermomonas sp.
TCGCCGCCGGCCACGACCCGATGCCGCTGCTCGGCGCGCTGACCGCGCCCGACGCGCCGATGCCGCTGCTGACCTCGCTGCTGCGGGTCTCGGCCCTGCTGATGCTGCTGCTGTCGCCGCTGCTGGCCGGCGCCACCCTCACCGCCGCGCGCAGCCGCAGCACGCTCGGGTTCGGCGACCTGCTGCGCGGCGGGCTGGCCGAGTACGGCCCGCTGCTGCGCCTGCTGCTGTGGTCGGTAGTGCCGCTCGGGCTGGCGCTGGGGATCGGCGCCGCCGCCCTCGGCTTCAACGAGAAGATCCACGAGCACGCCATCCTCGAATCGGCCGTCAACGATGGCCGCAACATCGCGCTGGCGATCGGCGGCGTGCTGTTCCTGCTGGCGCACGCCAGCCTCGAGGCCGGCCGCGGCTGGCTGGCCGCCGATGCCCGTCTGCGCTCGGCGCTGAAGGCCTGGTGGCGCGGCCTCAAGCTGCTGCTGCGACGGCCGCTGGCGGTGCTGGCCGCCTACCTGCTGCCGACCGTGTGCAGCCTGCTGCTGGCGCTGCTCCTGCTGGCCGTGCGCGGGCACGTCGCGCCGGCGGGCGCCGGTGGCTTCGTGCTGGCCTTCCTGCTGGGCCTGTGCATCGCCGGCGCGCTGGCCTGGGGCAAGGTGGCACGGCTGTTCGCGATGCGCGCGCTGGCCGAGGACGCGCACGCCCGGCGCTGAGCAGGCGCCCGCCCGCGCTGCGGGCCTCCCCGTTCAGGCTAGAATTGCGCCCGGTTCGC
>JBKBXH010000374.1:0-752 GCA_046313655.1 Thermomonas sp.
TGCCGGGCCCGGAACACACCTGGTACACCTCGTCCGCCAGCAGCACCACGTGCTTCTCCTGGCAGAACTTGATGATCTCCCGCATGTTGGCCTCCGTCAGGCACTGCCCCGTGGGGTTGCCGGGGTTGATCACCGCCAGCGCGCGCACGTGCACGCCCTCGCGCTCCGCAAGCTCGGCGGAGCGGCGCAGCTCCGCAATCTGCATGCCGTGCGCGCGTGCGCGTGAGCGTGGGGGCGCAGCTGGCGCCAGCAGCGGCGCGAGGTGCGTGACGCACGTCCAGGCCCCAGCCCTCCTCCTCATCCAGGTAGTACCCCACCTGCTTGCCGCCGCACAGCGCGATGCTCGCCGAGTACAGCGGGTACTGACACGCAGCCGCGCGCGCGTCAGCCCGCGCCGGGCCACAGGCGGCGCGCGCGCAGCAGCGGACCTGGGGGATGGGGATCATGACGCCGTCGTTGCCGTCCCGAATGACCAGGCGCAGCATCATCTGCACCGCGGGGCTGGCGCCGTCCGTCAGGAAAATGTCATCCGCGCTGGCGGGTGCGCCATCGCGCGTGGAGATGAAGCGCGCCACTTGCTCCCGCACAAAGTCAATGCCTGCCGGCCAGGCGCGCGCGCGCGCGTCAGAAGCAGTGCGCACCGCCGGCGGTGCATGCAGGCACGCACCCTGGCTGTTGCTGTACGCCCCCGTCCCGCCAGGGATGTGCTCCACCAGCTCCGTGGCACGCTGGATGGCGGAGCGCGAGAACAT
>JBKBXH010000375.1:0-230 GCA_046313655.1 Thermomonas sp.
ACGGCCGGAGACGAGGATCGTCCTTGCCGAGCCTGCCAACGCTCAATTGCTCGGCAGCGGCCAGGGACAGCAACGCGGAACGGGTGGTGCGCCGGCCGCGAGCCATCCCGCTTTCGAGCCGCATCCGATCCAGGGCTGGACACCGGACTTCATTCCGGACGTCCTGCAGGAGGCGATCGACAACCGGTACTACGACGAACTCGTCCCGATTGCCGGTCCGAAGGCGCTGG
>JBKBXH010000375.1:240-742 GCA_046313655.1 Thermomonas sp.
TGGGCCAAGGCGCTAGCACAGAAGGAGGGCATCTTCACGGGTGTTTCAGGCGGTGCGACCTTCGGCGTCGCGCGCCAGATCGCGGAGCGCGCACCGGCCGGCTCGGTCATCCTCTGCATGCTGCCCGACACCGGCGAGCGCTACCTGTCAACGCCCCTGTTCGAAACGATCCCCGCCGACATGGATGCCGAGGAGATGGAACTGTCGCGTTCCACGCCCGGATTCCAGCTCGCAGCCGAATAGAGGGAGAGAGAAATGGAAGCGCAATCATTAGCCCGGAGCGAGCAATCGCTCGATCAGCTGCAAAGTCTGCCCATCCCCGAAACCCTCGACCCTCCGGATTGGTCGTCCATCTCCGCGCTTGCCCATCAGATCGTCGACGATGCTGTCGACCACGTCAACCGCGTGCGCGAGCGTCCGGTTTGGCGGCCGCTACCAGAGGAGGTTGAAGCGCTGTTCCGGACGCCCGTTCCGGATCGGCCAATGCCGATCGAGGGCGTGT
>JBKBXH010000376.1:0-739 GCA_046313655.1 Thermomonas sp.
CCCCGCCCTCCGTCAGCTGCCGCAGCAGCGCCATGGGCTCGCCGCGCAGCGCCACGAAGCGGCCGATGCTGTCCGCTGCAGCCTCGGGGAGCCCCTTCTCGTGCACCATCTCGCTGCGCACCACCTCCCAGGGCTCCTTGTCCAGCTTGTCGATGGCGGAGCAGATGGGGCGGAACTTGGCGGCCGGCACGCCGCACCGCGCCATCATAGCGTCCAGCAGCATGCGGTGGTTCAGCTTGATGGCGAACTGGCCAATGGGCAGCGAGGACAGGATCTCGCAGCCCACCGCGATCACCTCCGCGTCCGGCACCATGCGACCGTACGTGCCCGCAATGTCAAAGTCGCACTGGTAGAACTCGCGGAAGCGGCCGCGGTTCATGGCGGGGTTGTCGCGGCGGTACACGCGCGCGATGTGGAAGCGCTTGACGTTGCCCAGGTTGTGCAGGGCCAGGAAGCGCGCGAACGGCACGGTGAGGTCGTAGCGCAGGGACAGCAGCTCGCCGCCCTGCCGTGCGTGCGTGCGTGCGTGCGTGCGTGCGTGCGTGCGTGCGTGCGCGAGTGAGCCAGCGGCAGGCGAAGGCAGCGGCAGTGGCAGCAGCGGGTGGCAGCAGCGGCAGCGGCGGGAGGCGAGAACGCTCGCGCGGGCGCCGCGCAGGCGCACCTGGTCCGCCAGGTCGTAGATGAGCTTGCTGTCCTCGCCGTACTTGCCGGTCAGCGTGGACTTGAGCTCAAACACGGG
>JBKBXH010000377.1:0-721 GCA_046313655.1 Thermomonas sp.
CGCTGGCCGGCAAGTACGTCGTCATCACCGGCGCGTCCTCCGGCATCGGCCAGGTGACCGCGCTCAAGGTGGCCCAGGCCGGAGGCATCCCGGTGCTCGTCGCCCGTGGCAAGGAGAAGCTGGAGGCGACCAAGGCCACCATCGAGCTGCGCGGCGGCCAGGCCGAGGTCTTCCCCTGCGACCTCTCCGACCTCGAGGAGATCGACCGACTGTGTGAACAGATGACCCGGGAGCTGCCCAGCATCGACTATGTGGTCAACAACGCCGGCCGCTCCATCCGGCGGTCCCTACGTCTCTCCCAGGACCGCTTCCACGACTTCGAGCGCACCATGCAGCTCAACTACTTCGGCGCCATCCGGCTGGTGATCGGACTGATCCCGAAGATGCGCGAGGACCGCTCGGGCCACGTCGTGAACATCTCCTCGATCGGCGTCCAGACCAACCCGCCGCGGTTCTCGGCGTACGTCGCGTCCAAGGCGGCGCTCGACTCGTGGAGCAACGTCGTCTCCTCCGAGCTGGTCGGCGACGGCATCACCTTCACCAGCATCCACATGCCGTTGGTCCGGACGCCGATGATCGCGCCGACCAAGCTCTACGACAAGTTCCCCACGATCTCGCCGGCGCAGGCCGCCGACCTGGTCATCACGGCGATGGTCGACAAGCCCCACGAGATCAACACCGCGCTCGGCACGGCCGGTGCGATCGTGCACACCGTGGCCCC
>JBKBXH010000378.1:0-691 GCA_046313655.1 Thermomonas sp.
GACCACCCCACCACCGAGCTGGGCAGCTTCACCGCGACCACCCTGGAGGGAGAGCAGCGACCCCTCAGTGACTACGACGGGAAGGTCGTGCTCGTGGTCAACACCGCCTCGCAGTGCGGCTTCACCCCGCAGTTCGCCGGCCTCGAGGAGCTGTGGAACCGGTTCCAGGACCAGGGGCTGGTCGTGCTCGGCTTCCCCTGCAACCAGTTCGGAGGCAAGGAGCCCGGTGACGCGGATCAGATCGGCTGCTTCTGCTAGCGGATCTACGGGGTCACCTTCCCGATGTTCGCCAAGATCGACGTCAACGGGCCCGACGCGCACCCGCTCTACCAGTGGCTGCGCACCCAGAAGGGCGGCCTGCTCGGCGACAAGGTGAGGTGGAACTTCACCAAGTTCCTCGTCGGCCGCGACGGCCAGGTGATCAAGCGCTACGGCTCGACCACGAAGCCGGAGAGGATCGCCGCCGACATCGAGAAGGCGCTCGCCGGCTGACGTCACTCAAGGCTCAGGCCGACTCCCGGACGACGAGGCCGGTGTCCATGATCAGCGGCGAGTCGACCGGCCGCCCGGCCAGCAGGTCGAGCAGCATCGCCACGGCCTGCTCGGCCATCGCCGACATCGGGTTCACCACCGTGGTCAGCGGTGGGTGGGTGCGCGCCGCCAGCTCGAGGTCGTCGTACCCCACCACGGC
>JBKBXH010000379.1:0-689 GCA_046313655.1 Thermomonas sp.
TTTATTTTTAATAAATTAAATTTTTTATCGAATCGTGTTATTTTTGTAACAGATAAAAGATCCATTTGTTTTATAAAATACATAGATATATTTTATGTCTAATTATAATAATTATTATTTCTTAAATTGATATTTTAAAATAAAATATTTTATATTATTAAAATAAAACTTTTTTCCAAAAAAACTTTTTAAAGAAGAACCATCTCTTAATATTAATTTTTGTGTTAAAAAAAAATAATTTTTTTGTAAATGTATTTTTTTTTTCATTTTTATTGTAAAAAAATCGAGGAAAACGGGATTTGAACCCGCAACCGTCAATTCGACAAACTGATACTCTAACCATTGAGCTATTTCCCCATTTTTGAATATCCCCTACGGGATTCGAACCCGCGTTGTTACCTTGAAAGGGTAATGTCCTAGGCCTCTAGACGAAAGGGACTTGAAGGTTAGAAGCGGATTTGAACCGCTGTTGTGAGATTTGCAATCTCATGCATAACCCCTATGCTATCTAACCTAAAAATACCAAAGAGGGGACTTGAACCCCTATTTCTTTAATAAAGAAATTAGAACCTAAACCTAACGCGTCTGCCAATTTCGCCACTTTGGTATGTAACGTATGTATTTTGCGAGTAATGGGACTCGAACCCATATCTACTGCTTGGAAGGCAGTTCATTTGCCATTAATATAT
>JBKBXH010000380.1:0-680 GCA_046313655.1 Thermomonas sp.
TGGTGGTGTTGTTGTTGCTGCGGGGCGAGCAGCAGGGGCTGGCCTCTTCCGGCGGCTCCTGGTGGAAGCAAACCAGGACCACCGACACGTTGTCGGCAGAGTTGCGCCTGAGGGCCTCGTCCACCAGCGCCCGCGCCGCCTGCTGCACGTTGCCGTGCGCCGCCAGCTGCGCGCGAACAAAGGTCACGGCCAGCTGCGGCTCCACCACGTCCAGCAAGCCGTCCGTGGCCAAGATGGCGCACTCAGTGTCGGGGGACAGCGGCACGCGCACCACGTCCGGCTCCGCGCTGATGACGTCCGCGGTCAGGCGCAGCTGCGGGTCGGCGCGTGCCAGCTTCAGGTCCGCATCGCCCAGCGCGCGCGACACGGCCAGCACGCCGCACACGCGCCCGTTGAGCACGTTGCCGCCGGCCCTGGCCACGCGCTCCACCTCGCAGGGGAGCGTGGGGCGGTGCACGACGCAGGGCACGTGCGCCTTCCCGCCCTGGGACAGCACCACATGCGTGTCACCCACGCAGCCCACCACCAGCGCGTCGGGCAGCACCAGCAGGCAGGCCGCCGTGGCCCCGCTGTGCTCCTCCGCGTCCGCCAGGATGCCGCCATCCGTGGCGGCAAAGGCGGCGCGCAGGGCCTCCTCCGGCTGCTCCGGCAGCGCAGCGCTGGTGAACCCGCTGCGGTGC
>JBKBXH010000381.1:0-679 GCA_046313655.1 Thermomonas sp.
GGAGGCGGCGCGCGCGGCGCAGGCAGAGGGCGCGGCGCAGGGGGTGCGGCAGCGCGACGCGCACGCAGAGGAGCAGCGCGAAATGGCGCGGGTGCAGCTGCGCGCGGGGGGGCAGACAGCGGCGCGGCTGGCCGCGGAGCAAGCGCGCGCGCGCGACGCCGAGCGCCTATTGGCGGAGGCGCGCGCTGCCCTGGCGCGCATGGAGCAAGCGCGGACGGAGGAGCCGCACCCCGTTCCGCCCGTCGCCGCTGCCGCTGCCGCTTCCTCCGCTGCCGCTGCTGAGAGCAGCGAGCTGGCCGCCCTGCGTGCGTCCGTCACGGAGCACGAAGCCACGCTGGCGCAGCTGCAGGCGGAGGCGGTGGGCGTGGCGGTGGCGGTGGCGGGCGCGGGGCGCGGGCGTGGCACCGCGCTGCCGGGCGCCGCCTTCACGTTCGAGCCGGCGCCGGAGCTGCTGGCGCTGGAGCCGCCGCTGGGGCCGTCGCGCGGCAACGTGACGGTGCGCGTGCTGGGGCGGCACATGCCCGACCACGACGGCGCCGCCGCCTGCCGCTTCGGGCGGCACGCCGTGGTGCCCGCGCGCTGGGTGTCTCGCGCGGAGGTGGTGTGCGTGGCGCCGCCGCTGCCGCCCGGCGCGTTTGGGATGGTGCAGACCGCTCGGCACCCGACCGGCCCCGTGACC
>JBKBXH010000382.1:0-674 GCA_046313655.1 Thermomonas sp.
GTACGTCGCCGAAGGCTCCAACCTGGGCGGCACCGTCCTGTACAAGATGGCTGCCAGGCTCGGCCTGGATGCCGGTTTCGGCGCCCGCCACCTGGCCGCGCATCCCGACGGTGCGGCGCGCCACTGGCGCGAGTTCACCGCCGCGCTGGACGGCGTGGTACTGGACGAGGCGCAGGAGCAGCAGGTCATCGACGCTGCCGACAGCGCCTTCCGCAGCGTGCACGGCCACGTCGAACTCGAATTCGACCACCGCTGATGCGCTGGCTGTGGTTCTGCCTGGGCTGGGCGATGGTGGCACTGGGCGTCATCGGCGCGCTGCTGCCGGTGATGCCGACCACCATTTTCCTGATCCTGGCCGTGGGTTGCTTCGCGCGCAGTTCGCCGCGCTTTGAACGCAAGCTGCTCGAACACCCGCGCTACGGACCGGCACTGCGCCTGTGGCGCGAGCAGGGCGCGATCAGCCGCAAGGGCAAGGCCTTCGCTGCGGGCGGCATGGCGCTGGGCTTCGTGATGTTCTGCTGGGGCGCGCATCCGTCGTGCAAGCTGCTGCTGGGCGTTGGGCTGTTCTTCGCGGCCAGCGCGGCCTACGTGCTGTCGCGCCCGGCGCCCCGACTGCAGCGCCACCCCGAATGAGCCTGCGCATCGCCCCGTGTTTTCCCGGCGACGCCCGCGTC
>JBKBXH010000383.1:0-669 GCA_046313655.1 Thermomonas sp.
CTGCTCGGTCGGCGGCCGCCCGGCGCCCCATCCCGCGGCTGCGGGGCCCGAACGCCACGTTGGCCAGCGCGGAGAGATGGGGGAAGAGACGTTGGTCCTGGAAGACCAGGCCGACGTGGCGCTCGCGGACCGGCAGGTGGGTCAGGTCGCGGTGGTCCAGCCGGATCCGGCCGTCGACGGGCTCGAGGCCGGCCACCGCCCGGACCAGGGTGGACTTGCCGGCGCCGTTGGGGCCGATCACCGCCACCACGTCACCGGGATCGCACCGGAACGACACGTCGAGACGGTCCCCGACCCGGGCGTCGACCTCGAGTCCGCCGCTCATGTCCGGCCCACTGCGGGAACGAGCCAGTGATCGCGGAGACCGGCGAGCACCGCGATGGACAGGATGAGCATCACCAGGCTGAGCACCCGCGCGGCCTCCTGGTCGGCCTGGAGCTCCTGGTAGATCAGGGTCGGCATGGTCTGGGTGACCCCGGGGTAGTTCCCGGCGAAGGTGATGGTGGCGCCGAACTCACCCAGGGAGCGCGCGAAGCCGAGCACCACACCCGCGGCGATCCCGGGCAGGGCGAGCGGCACGGTGATCCGCCGGAACGTGGTCCACCGGCTCGCTCCCAGGCTCGCCGCCGCTGCGTCGTACCCGCTGCTGCTGGAGCGGAGCGCGCCCTC
>JBKBXH010000384.1:0-667 GCA_046313655.1 Thermomonas sp.
GTCACGTGGGATCAGGACCGGCTCGCCGCCATGGCCGAGCGCATCCGCGCCGCCGGCGACGACCCGACCGAATATCTCGAGATCGCCTACCGCGTGCCCGAGCGGCGTTTCGGCGCCTGGCCCGCGGCGATGCGCGAGGGCTCCGCGGACGCGCGCAGCGAGACCGCCGGCAAACCTGTCTTCGGGCTCGAGGCTCGAGCCGGGTGACGCGCGGCGGCGGGACGCCCGCGCGGCAACGCCGGGCAGGTTCCCCTTCGGCACCCGGTCACCCCCGCCGCCGCGCACCCTGAACGCAACACCCGGAGAACCCCATGGCCTTCCGCATCATCACCGCCGACGAACGGCTCTCGGCCGCTGAGAACAAGACCTCGCTCGCCATCTTCGGCCCGCCCGGCGTCGGCAAGACGACGCTCCTGAAGACGCTGCCCGCCGAGGAGACGGTCTGCCTCGATCTCGAGGCCGGCATGAAGTCGGTGCAGGACTGGCGCGGGGATTCGATCCCGGTGCGCAGCTTCACAGATTTCCGCGACCTCGCCGTGCTGATTGGCGGCCACGATCCGGCCCAGCATCCGAAGTCCTGGTATGGCGCCGAGTATCACGCCTGGCTGCAGCAGCAGTATCTCGGCACCGGCATCGAGGACTTCCTTGCCCGGAAGCGGATCGTCTT
>JBKBXH010000385.1:0-637 GCA_046313655.1 Thermomonas sp.
AAGCGGCGCCGCCACGCACGCCACCTGCGACGTCACGCACACGACCAGCGGCACCGCGCGCGCCACCAGCGCCATCTCGTGCGCAACTGCATACGCGACCGGCGCCACCACGGACGCGACCGGCACGTGCGCCACCTGCGCCACCACGTGCGCCCCACAAGCGCCGGCACGCGCGCAAGCAGTAGCGCCACTGCGTGCGCAACTGCATGCGTGATCGGCGCCACCACGAGCGCCACCAGAGCCGGCGCGTGCACCACCGACCCCAGCGTCACGGTGTGCGCAAGCAGCGCCATCGCGTGCGCAGCTGTGTGCACGACCGGCGTTACCACGTGCGCCACCTGCGCCAGCACGTGCACAAGCAGCGCCACCACGCGCGCAGCTGCATGCGCGACCGGCATCACCACGCGCGCCACCAGCGCCACCACGTGCGCCACTAGCGCCACCGCGTGCACAAGCAGCGCCACCACGTGCGCAGCTGCATGCGTAACCAGCGTCAGCACGTGCGCCACCAGCGCCACCACGTGCGCCACCAGCGCCACCACGTGCGCCACCTGCGCCAGCACGTGCACAAGCAGCGCCACCACGCGCGCAGCTGCATGCGCGACCGGCATCACCACGCGCGCCACCAGCGCCACCA
>JBKBXH010000386.1:0-637 GCA_046313655.1 Thermomonas sp.
GCCCGCCTCCGCCGGCCTGGAGCAGTGCCTGCGCGCGCTGGAGGCACAGCTGGAGGCGGTGGTGGCGGCGGTGCGCAACCCGCTGTCGGAGCGCGCGCGCGGCACGCTGGGCGCGCTGATCGTGCTGGACGTGCACGGCCGCGATGCGGTTCAGCAGCTGCTGCGCGCGCCCACGCGCGCGCCCGATGCCATTGATTGGGTGGCGCAGCTGCGCTACTACTGGCGCGGCGGCGACCTGGTGGCCACCACGCTGCAATGCACGCAGCCGTACGGCTACGAGTACCTGGGCGACGTGACGCGCCTGGTGGTCACCCCCCTCACGCTGCGCTGCCTGCGCACCCTCATGTGCGCGCTGGCCGCCCACCACGGCGGCGCGCCCGAGGGCCCGGCGGGCACGGGCAAGACGGCGCTGATGCGGGAGTGGCTGCGGGGGCTGGAGGAGGAGATGCAGAGCTGCACCATCAACATGAACTACTACATGGACGCCCGCATGCTGCAGGCGCAGCTGGAGCAGGTGATCGACAAGCGCTCCGGCGCCGTGTTTGGCCCGCCCGCCAACAAGCGCCTGGTGTACTTTGTGGACGACCTGAACCTGCCCTACAAGGAGAAGTACGGCACGCAGAACTCGCTGGCGCTG
>JBKBXH010000387.1:0-625 GCA_046313655.1 Thermomonas sp.
GGGGGAGGTGCAGCGCGTGGTGTTCACGGGCCTGCACCTCCCCGCGGACGAGGCCGCGACGGCTCAGCTGGTGCTGGACGCCACCGCGCAGTGGCGCTCCGCCCCCCTGCCGCTGCTGTCCGACGCGACGGCGCTGCTGACCGCGCTGCGCGCCAACGCGTCGTCGCCCGTGGTGGGCGTGACGGTGGAGAGCGGCGAGGAGGACGGCGTCGCGTGGCGGCAGTGGGCGGTGGAGTTTGTGACCACGCTGGGCGATGTGCCGCCGCTGCGCGTGGAGCTGGCCGCCGCCTCGCACGTGAGCTGGCGCGTGGAGGAGGCGCGCGCGGGGCTGCTGCAGCTGGCGCGCAGCACGCTGCTGCGCGTGACGCTCACTGTGCCCGCACCGCTGCCCAGCATCCAGTCCGTCACGGTGCGCTCACAGGTGTGGCCGCCCGTGCGCGAGGTGCAGCGCGTGACGGTGGCGGCGCCCGGCTCGCACCCCAACGCCTGGTTCCGCCTCCGCTTCGTGCATGCCGGCGTGGCGCAGACCACGGGCCGCATCCCCGTGACCGCGCCCGCCATGGCGGCCGACGAGTCCATGGCGGCGGGCACGGTGGCGGGCTGCAGCAGCAGCACGCCGCCCTGC
>JBKBXH010000388.1:0-623 GCA_046313655.1 Thermomonas sp.
CCCCAAGGGCGTGGCACACACCACCGCCGGCTACCTGCTCTACACCATGCTCACCTGCCGCTACACCTTTGACCTCCGCGAGGGCGATGTGTTCGCCTGCGTTGCCGACTGCGGGTGCGGCTGCGGCTGCCGTGCGCGTGGCTGCCACCGTTGCCGTCCGTGGCTCACGGTGCAAGCGATGCGCGTGCGCAGGTGGGTGACGGGCCACAGCTACATTGTGTACGGCCCGCTGGCCAACGGCGCCACCACGGTGATGTTTGAGTCCACGCCGCTGTACCCCGACCACGGGCGCTACTGGGACCTGGTGCAGCGCCACCGCGTCACGCAGGTGCGTACGTCTGTGTGTCGCTGCGCGCGGCTCCGCGCGAGTCCGTGCGGGCGTGGGCCTCATGCGCCTGCGACTGCCTGCGCCGCTGTGCCGCAGCTGTACACTGCGCCCACCGCCATTCGCGCGCTGATGCGGCACGATCCCTCCATCATCCGCCGCTTCGACCTCTCCTCCCTGCGCGTGCTGGGCACCGTGGGCGAGCCCATCAACCCCGAGGTGCGTCCGTCACGCTTGCCCTGTTGCCCTGCGCATGCGCCGATTAACGTCGTGCGCGCGGCGCAGGCGTGGCGCTGGT
>JBKBXH010000389.1:0-607 GCA_046313655.1 Thermomonas sp.
ACTGCAGGAGTTGTCACCCCCGTTCCCCCGCCTGAGCTTCCAGGACGCGATGCGCCGCTTTGGCTCGGACAAGCCTGACGTGCGGTGAGGGCCGCGCCGCTGTCGCCGCTGTCGCCGCTGCTGTCGCCGCTGCTGTCGCCGCTGTTGTCGCTGTTGTCGCCGCTGTCGCCGCTGCTGTCGCCGCTGCTGTCGCCGCTGCTGTCGCCGCTGCCGCTGTCGCTGTTGTCGCTGTTGTCGCTGTTGTCGCTGTTGTCGCTGTTGTCGCCGCTGCCACTGTTGCTGTCGCCGCTGCTGTCGCCGCTGCTGTCGCCGCTGCTGTCGCCGTGTTCATCGCTGCTGGCGCGCTGCCGCTTACGTGACCGACGTGGTCTCTTGGCGCTGCTGTTGGTGCTGCTTAGGTTTGGCATGGAGTTTGCAGACGTGACGGACGCACTGAGCGAAGGGGTGCATGCCGTCTGCTCCATCGCGCGCGGCGGCGGCAGCGCGCTTGCGCTGCGAGTTCCCGCGCTGTCGCGGCTGTCGCGCCGCGAGTTGACGGAGCTGGTGGAGGCAGGCGGAGGTGTGTGTGTGTGTGCGTGCGTGCGTGCGTGCGTGCGTGCGTGCGTGC
>JBKBXH010000390.1:0-598 GCA_046313655.1 Thermomonas sp.
GGCGTGCGTTCGACGCGGCGATCCGGTCGCTGTTCGTGATGGCGGGCGTCAGCGACTAAAAGGCGTGGCTGCCGCCGGTGCGCGACCTGGATGGCCTCAATCTGGCCGAGGACGAGATCGCGTTCTTCGCGGAGGTTTACCGCGAGGGGCTGGGCGAATTCGCGATGCGCAACGGATTGTCGCTCGACGGACGTCTGCGGTTCGAGAATGCAGGTGCGCCCGATTCCGAACTGGCAGGCGCGGTCGATCTGCCCGATCGTTCGGCGGTGCTGATCGGCGGCGGCAAGGATTCGCTGGTCAGCCTGGAAGTTCTCCGCGCGTCGGGCGACGACATCGACCTCGTCTGCGTCAATCCGCGCGAGCCGATGATCGACAGCGCCGCCGCCAGCGGCGTCGACGCGTCCACCACGCGCACCGCCGGGTGCACCATCTCGCGGCCGAAGAAGCCGTGCCGAACCTCCCCGCGCGCGCGCAGCAGCCGCCCGGGCGCCCACTGCTTCTCCTGCGCCGGGTGGAAGTGCAGGAAACGCAGCAGCAGCTCGCCGCTGGCATCGGCGATGCGCACCACCAGCTGCCGGCGCGGGCGCGGCTCGATGCG
>JBKBXH010000391.1:0-596 GCA_046313655.1 Thermomonas sp.
TGCGTACCACGCGGTTGCCGAAGTCGCGCTGCGAAGTGACCACGGCGGTCGCCACCGCGATCACCTGGTCGGGCGTCACGAAGCCGATGACGTCGGCGAGCCGCGGGTAGGTTTCCGGGTCGCCATGGGTGGCGCCCATGCCGCCGCCGATGCTGACGTTGTAGCCGAGCAGTTGGCTGTCTTCGAGCATGGCGATGAAGCCCAGGTCCTGCGCGAACACGTCCACGTCGTTGACCGGCGGGATGGCGAAGCCGATCTTGAACTTGCGCGGCAAGTAGGCATTGCCATAGATAGGCTCGTCCTCGCTGCCACTGCCGGCGACACGTTCTTCGTCGAGCCAGATCTCGTAGTAAGCGCGGGTGTTTGGCAGCAGGTGTTCGGACAGGGCGGCGGCCTGCGCGTACACAGCGGCGTGGGAATCCGATGTGTGTGGATTGGCCGCCACGGCCACGTTGCGGTTGACGTCGCCGCAGGCCGCCAGCGTATCCATCAACTGGGCGTTGATGGCCTGCATGGTCGGCTTGAGCCGGCCCTTGATGACGCCGTGGAACTGGAAGGCCTGGCGGGTGGTGATGCGCAGGCCTCGTTCGGCATAG
>JBKBXH010000392.1:0-596 GCA_046313655.1 Thermomonas sp.
GGTGCGGTGCCGGAGGCTGCGGCGGAGCTGCTGGGCAACGCCACGCTGCCCGCAGAGGCGGCGCCGGAGGCCGCAACTGCCGCTGCAGAGGAGCAGGAGCCGGCGGCTGCCACCGCCGCGGCGGAGCCGGCGTTCGACCCCGAGGCATTCAAGCGCGAGATGGAGGCGCAGATGGCAGCCGCCCTGCGCGCCAACATGGAGGCCCTGGCGCAGCAGCTGCACCTGGCGCCCACGGGCGCCACGGGCGTGGCGGGTGCGGAGCCCGCCGAGGAGGCCGCGACGGGCAGCGCTGCGGAGGAGGAGGCGCCCGCCGCTGCCACCGCCACCGCCGCGCCCGAGCCGCCCACGGAGGCGGAGCTGGAGGCGGAGGCGCAGCGCGAGGAGGAGGAGGCCAAGCAGCGCATGCAGGCGCGGGCGGCCCCCGTGGGTGCGGCAGCGGCTGCTGTGCGCGCCGCAGCGGGCGCCGAGGGCGAGGCATCGGCCGGGAGCGCCGGCGGATCCTTCTTCGCGAAGCACGGCGCGGGAGGTGCGCTCGCCGCCGCCGCGCGGCCGCCTGCGCGCCCTGACGTGCATCCGCGCACGCGACGCGCAGTGGG
>JBKBXH010000393.1:0-596 GCA_046313655.1 Thermomonas sp.
GGAAGATTTTCTCTGAGCTTCGGCACAAGGGTCTTGCGTCGGGGGCGGACAGACCACACATCCGCAATAAATGGAATGTGAGGATGCCATGCCGATGACCGACGCTGTCAGGCTTGCCTGTCCGGATTGCGGGTAGGCCAACCGCGTGCCGCTGGCCCGGCTTGGCGAAAACCCGAAATGTGCGGTCTGCGGCAAGCCGCTGGTCGATGGCCATGTGGCCGAACTGGACGCGGCGACGCATGACAAGGTCACGCGCGGCGACGGTTTGCCGGTCATGATCGACTACTGGGCGCCGTGGTGTGGCCCGTGCCGGATGATGGCCCCGGAATTCGCCAAGGCGGCAAAGGCGCTGGCAACCTCGGTCCGGCTGATGAAGCTCAATACCGAGGACCATCCCGATGTTTCGGCCCGCGCCGGCATCCGGGGGATCCCCGCGTTGATCCTTTACCAAGGCGGGCGTGAGGTCGCCCGGCTGGCCGGTGCCCGGCCGGCGACCGACATCGTCGCATTCGCCCGCCAGCACGGCGCGGGATGAGGTGGCGGACGAAGCCGCCGCGTGGCTTGACAACATTCCAATCATGCGCGACACAGCCGAT
>JBKBXH010000394.1:0-590 GCA_046313655.1 Thermomonas sp.
CGCCCGACATCGTCCCGGCCAGCTGGTCACGACGCTGGTGGAGCCGCGGGAAGTAGGTGAAGGCGGTGTCCAGGATGTCCTCGAAGGAGACACCGGCGTAGGACATCAGCCGCAGGTTCTCCTCGACCGTCAGGTTGGGGAAGACACTGCGCCCCTCGGGGATCGTGCACAGGCCGAGCCGGGCCAGCTCGGCCGGCTTGGCCGTGGTGACGTTGACCCCGGCCATGTGGATGTCACCGCTGGTGGCCTTCATCTGCGCGCTCGCGACCTTCAGCAGGGTGCTCTTGCCGGCACCGTTGGGGCCGAGCAGGGCCATCACGCTGCCCTTCGGGACCCGCAGGTCCACCCCTCGGAGCACCTCGATGCGGCCGTAGGCGGCGTGGATGTCGACCAGCTCGAGAATGGGGGCCGTCATGCCTTCACCGCCGGGATCTCCTGGGTCAGGTCGGCCGCCACGGGCGGCAGGTCGGTGCGGGTCTGCTCGGCCGCCGTCTCGTCGGGCCCTGAGTCCTCGGACTCGGGGTCGTGCGCACCGAGGTAGGCCTCCTGGACGACCGGGTTCTGCCGGATCTCCGCGGGTGTCCCCGCGG
>JBKBXH010000395.1:0-589 GCA_046313655.1 Thermomonas sp.
CGGCGTGCGCAAGGCGGGCGCGCGCACCATCACCTCCGCCGTGCGGGGGATCATGCACAACGCGGCCACCCGCAGCGAGGCGATGGCGCTGATCCACCGCAACCACTGAGGTGCGATGGCCGACCCCACCGAGCTGACCTCGCCACGTCGCACCCCGCGGATCATGGGGGTGCTCAACGTCACCCCCGACTCGTTCTCCGACGGCGGGCGCTACGCCGCCACGGACGCCGCGATCGAGCACGGGCTGGCCATGCTGCGCGACGGGGCGGACATCCTCGACGTCGGCGGTGAGTCCACCCGGCCGGGTGCCACCAGACCACTGCCGGCCGAGGAGCTCGGCCGGGTGCTGCCGGTGATCGAGGCGCTCTCCGCGGCGGGCGCCGTGGTGTCGGTGGACACGATGCGCTCCGAGGTCGCCCACGCGGCGCTCGCGGCCGGTGCCGCGGTCGTCAACGACGTGTCCGGTGGCCTCGCCGACCCGCGCATCCTCGACGTCGTGGCCGGCAGCGACGCGGCGTACGTCGCCATGCACTGGAGGGCCCACGCGCAGCAGATGCAGGACTTCGCCGTGTACGACGGTCCCGGCGGC
>JBKBXH010000396.1:0-581 GCA_046313655.1 Thermomonas sp.
TTTCCGCCGACTGCCTTGAAACGCTGGAGGAACTGGCGATCCGCGGGCGCGAGACGTTCATCGAGGCGGGGGGCAGCGACTTTGCCTATCTGCCGTGCCTGAACGACAGCCCGGTCGGACTTGATTTGTTACGCACGCTGATCCGCCGCGAGCTTGAAGGCTGGCTGCCCGTCACCTAGCGTTCGCGGACACTGAACGAGGGGGGACTGATGGGGCGGGTTGCGATCGTCACTGGCGGCACGCGGGGCATCGGGGAAGCCGTCAGCATCGCGCTGCGCGACATGGGCCTGACCGTGGCCGCCAATTATGCTGGCAACGACGCGCGCGCGGCGGATTTCACCGCGCGCACCGGTATCCGCGCAGTCCGCTGGGACGTCAGCGACCATGAGGCGTGCATGGCGGGGGTTGCCGACGTGGAGGCGGCGCTGGGCCCGGTTGACGTGCTGGTCAACAATGCCGGCATCACCCGCGACGGCACCTTCATGAAGATGACCTACCAGATGTGGAAGGAAGTCATGGACACCAACCTTGGCGGGTGTTTCAACATGGCCAAGGCGGTGTTTCCGGGAATGCGCGAGCGA
>JBKBXH010000397.1:0-581 GCA_046313655.1 Thermomonas sp.
CCGCGCAGGGCTCGCCGGCACGCGCGCCGCATGCCTGCCGCTGCGCATGGA
This sequence comes from Thermomonas sp., assembly GCA_046313655.1. GTDB lineage: Bacteria > Pseudomonadota > Gammaproteobacteria > Xanthomonadales > Xanthomonadaceae > Thermomonas. The sequence continues at coordinate 52 of JBKBXH010000397.1, forward strand.
TGCACTGCCACCGCGCACGGCTCGCCGGTATGCGCACTGCGTTGCTGCGCACGGCTCGCCACAGGAATGCACGTCACTCACGCCACGGGCATGCGCGCGGCATGCCTATCACTGCGCACGGCTCACGGGCTTGCGCAGCGCACGTTCGTCACCGCATGCGGTTCGCCGGCACGCGCAACAAAAGCCTGTCGCTGAGCACGGTACGCCACAGGCATGCGCACTGCATCTCTGACACCGGCCACGGCTCGCCAGCACACGCAGCGCACGCCCAGCACAAGCGCCGGATGGCCGCCGCGCACGGCTCGCAGGCACGCGCACCGCATGCCCGTCACTGCGCACGGCTCACCAGCATGCGCAGCGCATGACTGCCGCCGCGCATGGATGCGCTGCCACCGCGCACGGCGCGCCGGCATCCGCACCGCGACACTGCGCATGGCTTGCAGGCACGCGAGCCGCATGCCTGTCGCCGCGCGCAGCTCGTCAGCATGCGTTGCCACCGTGCACGGCACGCCAGCACGCGTACCGCACGC
>JBKBXH010000398.1:0-569 GCA_046313655.1 Thermomonas sp.
AGGAAATCGTGCAGGCGCATTGACGCAAATCCATGGTGTGGCGCGCGGGGATGGCCCCGCACGCCGCGCCCTCACCCGCCCATCTGCCGCGCCACCGCCTTGCGCGTGGCATCACCATAAGGCGGCTTCAGACCGGCAATCTTCGCCACATCCAGCTTGGACTGCTGATACACCGCCTTCGCATGGCTGAAGGTGCGAAACCCATCCAGGCCGTGATACGACCCCATCCCTGACGGACCGACCCCGCCGAACGGCAGGTCCTCCATCGACACATGGAAGATGACATCGTCGATCGTCACCCCGCCGGAGATGGTGCGATCCAGCACGCGGCGGCGCTCCGCCTCGTCTTTGCCGAAATAATAGAGGCCCAGTGGTCGGTCGCGCCGGTTCACCTCCCCAATCGCCGCGTCAATCCCGTCATAGCGGCGCACGGGCAGGATCGGGCCGAAGATCTCCTCCTGCATCAACGTCATGTCGTCGGTCACGTCGCGCACGATATGGAGCGGCATCTTGCGGCTGTTAGTGCTGCCGAAATCCTCGCCGGCGGGATTCACCACGTCGACCGTCGC
>JBKBXH010000399.1:0-557 GCA_046313655.1 Thermomonas sp.
GGCGCCAGGGCCAGCATGTAGCGCGAGCCACGGAACTGGTCGCACAGGCGCTTCCAAGGCACGCCTGCCGCGTTCGCCACGTCGTGGAGTGCGCACCCCAGCTCCACCCTCCCGCCCAGCGCATTCGCCTGCCACGGCATGGGCAGGATGCGCTCCTGGGCGGCGATCGCTGGCACGGTCAAGCCACGGTCATCGCCTGCAAGCAGGACGGGTGAGGCACGTGACGGACAAACACGCGCTCGCTGGCCGGCGCGCGCTGGCCGGCGCGCACCATGGATGAAGGCACGCAGCAGCAGGTGCAACCGCTGCGCGTTGAGCGTGCGCAGGCGCAGCGTGCGCATCGCCATGTAGTTGGCGGCCACGTGCAGGGCTGTGAGGAGCAGGAACACCAGCCACACCACGGCAGGGGAATGCCCCAGCGCCCGCGCTGCAGCCATGCCGCACAGCAGGCCCAGCAGAGTCACGGCAGTCTCTTGCGTGCCTTCCTTCGCAGCCAAGTCTGTGGTGCGGCACACCACAGCAGCGACAATGTTGGCAGAGACAGCGCGTCAGGCGGC
>JBKBXH010000400.1:0-556 GCA_046313655.1 Thermomonas sp.
AGCTGGAACTCGCCTGCGCGGCAGCGAGGGGTAGGTGGCGGTGAGTGGGCGGGCAGCGGTGCGCGGGCGGCGGTGCACGGGCGCACCTTCCACCAGGCTGCGCACCGCGTGCGCCACCGTGCCGCCGCCGTGCGCGCGCACCCATGCGCTGACTTGCGCCCACTCCCGCACCAGCTGCTGCAGCCCCTCCACCGACGCGCCGCGCTCCTCGCAGATGAGCTGCAGCGTCTCGCGCCAAGAGTCTTGCCCCGGCGCCAGCGCCGTCTGCAGCGCGTGCAACGCCAGCTGCACCTGCGCCGGCGCCTCTGCGTCGCCCGCCTCGGGCAGCAGCGCGGCGGCGAGCGAGCGGGCACTGTCCGCAACCGACGCAGCCGCCGCAGCCGCCGCCGCCCCCGCCGCGCTGGCGCCCAGCGCCGCCGCATCCTCCCTGGCGCGCGAGATCCTGCGCACCAACGGCGTCGGCGACATTGTGTTCGTCACGCCGGAGCTGGGCAAGTGGTCCACCGTGGGCGGCCTGGGCGTGATGGTGGACGAGCTGACGCAGGGGCTGGTCACC
>JBKBXH010000401.1:0-257 GCA_046313655.1 Thermomonas sp.
AGGCCGAGAAGCACGGCACGGTCGGCGCCGTCGCCTGCGACCGCCAGGGCCATCTCGCCGCCGCCACCTCGACCGGCGGCTACACCAACAAGCCGCCCGGCCGCGTCGGCGATTCCCCGATCATCGGCGCCGGCACCTATGCCCGCGACGGGCGCTGCGCCGTCTCCGGCACCGGCAAGGGTGAGTATTTCATGCGCTACTGCGTCGGCCACGAGATCGCGTCGCTGATCGCCTACAGGGGCCTCTCGCTGGAAGCC
>JBKBXH010000401.1:267-556 GCA_046313655.1 Thermomonas sp.
CGGCGCACCCGCGTGGGGCTGGTGGCCGAGGACCGCGCCCTGGCGCAGCCAGCGGCCGAGCGCGCCCTCGCCGAGCTGAGCGCACACCGGATCGGAGCCGGGCTCGTCGCCGTCGGCGCCGACGGGACGATCGTCGCGCCCTACAACTCCGAGGGCATGTATCGCGGCTGGGTGACGGAGGATGGACTCGTCCATGTCGCCACGCATGACCATGTCGAGCTGGCGGGGCAGGCGTGAGCGAACCCATCCTGATCTGGGGCGCCGGCGCCATCGGCGGCACGCTCGGCGC
>JBKBXH010000402.1:0-548 GCA_046313655.1 Thermomonas sp.
AGCGTGCAGGATGCTGCCGCCTTCACCTGCGTGAACGCCACGCTGGCGGGCAACAGCGCTCGCGTGGCGGGCGGGGCGGTGCTGGTGGACGGCGCCTCCGCGTCCGGCGCTGTGTTGCTGTCCGGCTGCCGCTTGCTCAGCAACAGCGCAGCGCAGCAGGGTGGCGGCCTGTACGCCGCGCACACCACGTGCCCCGGTACGTTTGTCACGCTGCCGGGCACCGCCAACGTGACGGCGGGGCAGGACACGGTGCCCACCACGCACGACCTCACCGGCCTGATCGGCGCTGCGGACGCGGTGGCGGTGGGCGGTCGCGTGGTGTCGCTGCTGGAGGTGCAGCCGTCGCAGCTGGTGCTGCTGGCGCCCTGGACGGCGGCCAGTGCGAGCGAGGTGGCGGTGGCGCGCGCGCCGCGGCACGCTTGCGTGAGCCTGGCGGCAGGCACGGAGGTGCGCGGCAACCGCGCCTTTGCGGGCGGCGGCATCTTCTGGGAGTACGATGCTGGCGCACCGCTGGAGATGCAGCGCATCGCCTGCCCCACCTGCGCCTT
>JBKBXH010000403.1:0-543 GCA_046313655.1 Thermomonas sp.
GTCCCGCCGCCTGCCGCTTCGACCTGAACGGCGCCACGGTCGAGCAGCGCCTGGACTGGCGCGAGACCACACGCGAGACCCTGATCGCCAACGTCCCCAAGGTCCGCCGCCTCGGCCTGGCCGGTTATGGCCTGCGCCCCTTCGCGAGCGGCCAGTGGATCGCCATCCAGCAGCTGGACGACAAGGCTCTGCCTGTGGTCGAGGCGGTCAAGGCCCAGGCCTCGGCCCTGCGCGCCGCCGCCCCCGTCGTGGTGCTGGACCTGCGCGGCAACGGCGGCGGCTCCTCCTCGCTCGGCCTCGACGTGGCCGAGGCCCTGCTGGGCGAAGCCTTCGTCGAGGCGCGCAAGGGGAATGACGCCTGCGCCGTCCTGTGGCGCGCCAGCCCCGGCAACATCGAGGCGATGAAGACCACCTATCGCGCCCTGGATCGCGGCCCCGAGTTCGCAGCCTGGGTCGAGACCAGCATCGCCGGCATGGAGCGCGCCCTGGCCGCCGGCGAACCGTTCGACCAGCCCGTCCCCGACTGCCCGGCGAAGTCCGTCG
>JBKBXH010000404.1:0-539 GCA_046313655.1 Thermomonas sp.
TTCAGCAAATCCTCTATAGGAAAATACCCTCTTTTTTTAGTTAAAGCAGCAATCCCCTGGTGACCTTTGGGAAACCTTAAATCAAAAAATTCTTTATCCTCAATCCTAAAAACGATATGTCTTCTATTTGCTTCTTGCAAGATATAGTTAAGTTTTTCCTTTCTTCCCTTGCTGATATAAATTCTACTTATCTCCCGTCCTGACCTGATAGCCTCGATCACAGGATTGATACCGTATATCCACTCTTCTTCATTGTTCACATCGGTGTTCATAAATTTTAAAAATAATGGATTTTTAATGGCGGAGAGGGAGGGATTCGAACCCTCGGTGGAGTTACCCCCACAGCGGTTTTCGAGACCGCCGCCTTCAACCACTCAGCCACCTCTCCAAGGATCATCTGCGGTCTTCGAAAAACTTCTTAAGAAGTAGCATGCACTCTTTTTCAAGAATACCCTTAATAACCTCTACTCGATGATTTAGTTTACCATCGGTAAGTATACCATAGAGACTCTCAGCACCACCTCCCTTTGTGTCAGGGC
>JBKBXH010000405.1:0-537 GCA_046313655.1 Thermomonas sp.
CTCGCGCGCACGCGCGCACACACGCACGCTGCTGACCTCTCACGCATGAGCAATAGGCGGACGGCGCGCATACGAGGTGAGCGCGCACGCGAACACGCCCATCCGCAGTGGGATGCTGAACCCAAACATGCCCCGCGGGCACCCGGGCCGGTCCGCCACGTCCCACACGTGCCATCGGCGACCGCGCGTACAGCGCCGTGCCCATGCCCTTCTCCGCGCTGCCCTGTCCCCTGAACACGTAGGCCGTGAGCGGCTGCTCCACCTCCGCGCGCCCCCGCAGCACCACCTCCGGCGCCGCGCCCGCGGCCGGCGCGTCGACACCAGCTGCCTCATCCGCGTCCGCATCGACCTGCTCGTCCTCCGCTGCTGCAGCTGCCGCTGCGGTCGCCGCTGCGGTCGCCGCGCCGCGCGCCGGCGGCGGCACGCGCACAGTCTCCACCTCCACCACCAGCCGCCCCGCCCGCATGCCCACGTGCCGCAGCTGCGTGTGCAACACATCGCCGGGGCGCACCATGCCCTCGAAGGAGGCGTGGAAGG
>JBKBXH010000406.1:0-536 GCA_046313655.1 Thermomonas sp.
CCTTCACGCCCTGCGCCTCCCGCCTCGCCTGCAGCTGCCCCTCGCGCGCCTGCCTGCTCGACTCCTGCGCGTCACCGCACGCACAACAGGCGCCCAAGCGGCAGCAAAGGTCAGTGCAACACTACCGCTGCCGCTGCTGCCGCTGCTGCTGCCGCTGCTGCTGCTTCGACGCACCTCCTCCTGTTGCCTGCGTGCCGCCGCCTCGCGCGTCCACGCCGCCTGCGCCTGGCCCAGCCGCTCCCGCTCCGCTGCCAGCCGCGTCTCCCACTCACGCCGCTCGCGGTCTGCGGTGCGGGCGGCGCGCAGCGTCAGCAGCGGCGCGGAGCGCAGCACGGCGCGCGTGACACACGGACGCACCCAGGCGGCTGGCCAACGCGCTCGCCGCCGCCTCCTGCTGCTGCACGCGCTGCTCGCGCTCTTTCAGTGCGGATGCGCGCTGCTCTAGCTGCTGCACGCGGCGCTGCAGCGAGGCGCGCGACTGCAGCGGCGGCCATGAGCGCAGCGGAAGTGGCGACAGCGGCGGCAGTGGCGGCAGT
>JBKBXH010000407.1:0-535 GCA_046313655.1 Thermomonas sp.
CAGCACGGCGTGGAAGCGGTCGCCGATCGCTCGCTTCATCAGCGCAGAGGCCACCGTGGAGTCCACTCCACCGCTCACCGCGCCAATCACGTGCGTGCTGTTCCCCACGCGCTCCCTGATGATGCGCACCGCCTCCTCCTGGAAGCTGCCCATGCTCCAGTCCGCGCGGCAGCCCGCGATGCGCACCACAAAGTTGCGCAGCAGCTGGGGACCCTGCGGCGTGTGCGTGACCTCGGGGTGGAACTGCAGGCCAAAGATGCGCTGCGCAGGGTGCGCAATGATGGCAAACTCGGAGGAGCCGGTGCTTGCCACCGTGATGAAGCCGTCGGGCAGCGAGCGCAGCTTGTCCGCGTGGCTCATCCACACCTGGCATGCGCAAAGCGCAGCGCAGCGCAGCACAGACCAGTGAACAGGCGCAGCCACGCGGCAGCGGCGGCAGCGGCGGCGGCAGCAGCAGCAGCAGCGAATGCGCGCGCATGAGGTGAACATGCACATGCACACCCACCTGGAATCCCTCTTCATCCGCCGTCAGGCC
>JBKBXH010000408.1:0-535 GCA_046313655.1 Thermomonas sp.
GGGCAATATTGGCGTCATCCAGTTCTGCCGCCATGCCGGGACCGGTAAAACGCGGATCGTCGCATTGCTGGTCATTGGGCCACTGGCCCGAATCATCGCCGAAATCGAAGCTTTCATCGGCATCGGCATCGGCATCGGCATCGGCATCGGCATCGGCATCGGCATCGATCAGGCTGATCGCGCCGGCCTCGAAGGCCGTGCGGCAATCGGTGGCGTCGCGGGCGATGTCGACGTCTTCGAGCGTTTCGGCCATGGCAGAGCCGGTAAAGCGGGGATCGTCACACTCGCCGTCATTGGCCCATTGCGAGCTGTCATCGCCGAAGTCGATTTCCCGCGCGGGCGTCCCGGCCGGTGCTTCATCATCGGCTCCGGCCTGTTCGCCGGCGTCAAGGGTAATCGTGCCGGCCTCGAAGGCGGCGCGGCAATCGGTGGCATCGCGGGCGGTGTCGATCTCTTCCAGCTCGGAAGCCATGCCGGTGCCGGCAAAGCGCGGATCGTCGCATTCGCCGTCATTGGCCCATTCGGAACTGTCGTC
>JBKBXH010000409.1:0-534 GCA_046313655.1 Thermomonas sp.
AGGTGCAGGCGGCAAAGGCGGAGGCGGGCAAGGCAAGCGCACACGCGCGCACGCAGCCTGCCGCCCGCTGCCATACCCGCCTCTCACCCGCTGCCGCGGCTGTTGACGCACACGCGCGCGCGCGCGCATGCAGCTGACGGGCGAGCTGGAGCGTGAGCGTGCAGCGGGGCGCGCCGCGCGTCGGGAGGCGGAGGAGGCTCGCGCACAGGCGCGGGCGGCTGAGCAGCGGCTGGCGACCGAGGAGGCGCAGGCACGCGCGCTGCGGGAGCGTATGGCGGCGGCGACGGCGGCGCGGCTCACGGCCGCTGCCGCACGGCTGGCGGGGAGGCTCGCGGCCGCCGGATGGCCGGCAGTCGGGGCGACGGCGCTGTTCGTCCCGGTCGAGACGGGCGATGCGCAGGCCGCGCAGGCGCGCCTCGCCCGCGCCCGCATCTGGACGCGGGCCTTTCCCTGGAGCCGCGGCTGGCTGCGGCTCGGCCTGCCGGGCGCGGCGGACGAATGGGCCCGCCTCGCCGCCGCCCTAACGGGCGAGCG
>JBKBXH010000410.1:0-531 GCA_046313655.1 Thermomonas sp.
GGGCGCTGCGGCAGCGCTCAGTCAATACGCGCTGCCGTACCTCATCTACCAGTCCGACGCCCGTGTGTTTGGCGCCAAAGACAAGGTCAAGCTGCTGGGGAACTACGCTCTGCTGCAGCTGAACTGGCTGGTGCCGGCGCTGCTGGCCGGCGTGGGTGTACAGCACTTTGCGGGTGCGGGGTACATGGACGCATTCGCGCGGGACTGGGAGCAGCGCTACGTCATGCCGTACATTGAAGGCGTCGTTGAGGAGTTGAAGGAAAACCGTAACGTACTGGGCCAGTCTGCAATGTCCATCCTCAGCTACTTTCTGTAGTCGCTTTGGCGCGCCGGCCGGAGTCCATCGGACTCAGGCTGCCGTGCGTGGTGGCGCAACCGACTCGGACGAGTGGCTGCCAGTGGGGTGCCCCGGCCGGGCTGTTGCAGAGGCGACTCTGGGAGCTGTTTGCGTGTCGCTGGGTGATGGCGCATGCCAAACACAGGCCCTGGAGCCGCCGCAGCGTCCGGTTTCGTGCGGCAGTGTAGTTTCAC
>JBKBXH010000411.1:0-530 GCA_046313655.1 Thermomonas sp.
CACTTTGGGTCGCGGCGCGCGCTGGGGTGCGACGGCGTGGACACGGGCGGGATGTGCGGCGCGCAGCAGTTTGTGCAGTTCAGCGAGGCGGAGCAGGCGCTGCAGGCGGAGTGGGGTGGCGTCATGCTGTCGGGCTGCGCGCTGGCGGAGGGCGTGCGCGTGATGCCGGACGATGCGCTCACAGGCATGCGGCGAGGCCTGGCCGACGCGCTCAGCGGCACCGCCGCGTCGCAGCGCGTCGCACTGCCGGCAGCGGAGGGCAACTCGGCGGACTTTTCGCTGTACATGGACATTTGATACGCGGACGGCACCTTTGAGTTCCACCGCGTGGTGCCCTTCCCCGCCGGCACCTACGACTGGCGCTGCGAGTCCCGCGTGTTCCCGCTGAAGGGGCCGGTGAAGCAGTTCGTGGTGGGCCCGCTGCTGCGCAATCGCGAGGCGCAGCGCGTGCGCTTCGACCACCTGCGCCTCGTGCCCATCCCGCGCGCCAAGCTGTGCCCCGCCGGCGTGTTTGGCGACCCGCACGTGCT
>JBKBXH010000412.1:0-528 GCA_046313655.1 Thermomonas sp.
AGCCCACCAGATACAGGGCGCTGACCAGCCCAAGGGCATGCAGGCCAGTGCGGGGGACACCGGGTTCCAGCCGCGACAGCGCCGCCGCCCCTGCCCCGGTCAGCACCAGCCCGATGGCCAGATGCGCCAGCGCGACGGCGGCCCAGGTGTAGGCGTCGGCGTGATCGACGGGGGTGCTCAGGTCCATCACGCCCCCCGGCCGAACAGCGCGTCCACGGCGGCATCGCTCATCCCGGCTGCGGCCTGCACGGCGAGGATCAGCGGCGACAGGCGCGGGATGGTGGCGGCCCCGGCCCAGCGGATGCGCGCCTCGGTTTGCGCGGGGGCAGGCATGGCGGCAACCACCGCCTCGAACTCGGGCGGGATGCTGCCGCCGGCGGCGGCGATGGCGCTGGCGGGGGCGATCAGCCCCGCCCCGGCCATCGCCAGCACCAGGTCGAGCCTGGTCACCTCGCGCCCGGCGCGCCACTCGGCCAGCGCGGCGGTGGCGGCGGCGGCGGCGGTCTGCATCTGTGCCCAGTCGATCTG
>JBKBXH010000413.1:0-528 GCA_046313655.1 Thermomonas sp.
GCCCATCGGGTTGGACTTGGCCGAGTGCTGGTGCAGGAGCTTCAGGTTCAGGGGGTTGGGCCACCAGTCGCGGTTGGACTGGGTGCCGGCGGTGGTTCGGGCGCCATGAGTGGCGGGGAACGGACACCTCGCTTCAGTGGTCATGTCTGCTCCTGTGTGCGTGTTTGCGGGCACGACCGAATCTAGACCTCCGGGGTCGATTGTCCAAGTGCGTGATCTCGATGACGGCGATAGGTAGGTGCTCTCAAGCAAACGTGGCTATGCCACTTTGCTTGATCCCCCGCGGGGGGCGGGCCGGGCTGGCCCGGCCCTGGGGGTGCTCAGGGGTAGTCCGTGGCACCGTGACAGGCCGCCCCAGGGCGGCCGGAGGTTGGGCGCGTGCCGGTGCCGACGTCGTGCGTGTCCGCGCGCTGCTTTGCGCGCGCAGTACCGGCCACCTGCCACGCCAGCGGCCGCACGAACACTGCCGCCGTGGGCATCACGCCCAGCGCCCCGCAGGCAACGATCGCCGCCACGCCCAGGCCGGTC
>JBKBXH010000414.1:0-521 GCA_046313655.1 Thermomonas sp.
TATTTTGCACAGAGACATTCTTAAGTGAACCGTCTCTATGGCGTAGTGATCGTATGAATCACTTCTACCCAGCTGATCCATTTAGCTGGTCTGGCGATTGCATACAGCGAGCTACGAAGTTATATCGCACCCTTGGCCGCCTTGTCGCGAAATCCTTGCAGGATGGTCGCCTTGTTTCATTACCATTAGGGCGAGCTATCTATGAACGAATCCAGCAGACTCTGCGTACAACTGTATATGGAGATAATGTCGATATCGGAAGTGACTCGGCATCGGCATCGGCATCGGCATCGGCACTGGAGTACCTTGCATATACGGACAATGAACTTTGGCGATCTTTGATATCGTTAGCTACCTCTTCTTCTTCTGCTGCCACTTCAGAAAAAGAAGATATGGTTTCCGGGTTATGCATGACCTTTACATTACCCGGCGATGATCACAGAGAGCTATGCCCGCAAGGAAGTTCGAAGCTCGTGACAAGTGATAATCTACATGAGTTCATTCAGTTAATAGCTGAGTAT
>JBKBXH010000415.1:0-512 GCA_046313655.1 Thermomonas sp.
CCTCGAGGCGCTGGACCGCCAGCTGGCGGAACACGGCGGCCGCCTGCACATCGCCCGGGCGCCGACCCTGCGAGCACTGCGCGCATTGATCGCCGCCACCGGCGCCAGCGCGGTGTACTGGAACCGCCGCTACGAGCCGGCGGCGATCGCCCATGATTCCGCCCTGAAAGCGGCCCTGCGCGAGGACGGCGTGGCCGTGCACAGCCATCCCGGCCCGCTCTGGCACGAGCCCTGGACGCTGGCCACCGACGGCGGCCAGCCGTACCGCGTGTTCACCCCGTTCTGGCGCAAGCTGCGCGCGCAGCTGCCGGCACCGATGCCGCTGCCGGCCGCGCGGGCACGCGAGTGGCTGCGGGCGGACGACGGCTTGCCGGTGGCCGCGCTGGGGTTGCGGCCGGCGATCCGCTGGGATGCCGGCATGGCGGCGCAGTGGACGCCGGGCGAAGCCGGGGCGCAGGAACTGCTGGACATCTTCGCGGACGATGCCGTGAATGATTATGCGAAGTCGCGCG
>JBKBXH010000416.1:0-510 GCA_046313655.1 Thermomonas sp.
CATCGCGCCGAGGTCGAGCGCATTCGAGCCCACCCACATCAGGTGGTTCAGGATGCGGGTGATCTCGTCGAACATGGTGCGGATCCACTGCGCCCGCTCCGGCGCCTCGACCCCCAGCAGCGTCTCGATCGCGCGCACGTAGGCGTGCTCGTTGCACATCATCGAGACGTAGTCGAGTCGGTCCATGTAGCCGATCGACTGGTTGAACGGCTTGCTCTCGGCCAGCTTCTCGGTGGCGCGGTGGAGCAGGCCGATGTGCGGGTCGGCGCGGCGCACCACCTCGCCGTCCATCTCCAGGATCAGGCGCAAAACGCCGTGCGCCGCCGGGTGCTGCGGGCCGAAGTTCAGGGTGTAGTTGCGGATCTCCTGCTGCGCCTCCGCCTGGCTGCTGGCGAAGGTGTCGCTGCTGGGGTTCGGATGCAGGTTCATCGACGCGCCTCCCGGGCCAAGATGCGGCTCGAGCGCTCGCCCTCGGCGGTGGCCAGGCCGGCGTCGTCGCGGATCACGCGG
>JBKBXH010000417.1:0-510 GCA_046313655.1 Thermomonas sp.
CTGGCGTCCTCGTCCTGTTGGTCTGTCGCCGCGCCGCTGCCACCGCCGCGGTGAGGGAGGGCCGGCAGCAGCCACCAAGCGCCCGCGCGAGCGCACCCTGCCACGCCCCCATGTGCTCCCTCGCGTATTCCACCGACGCGGCCGACATCATGTCGTCCTCCCCCCCCTCCGCACCCTCGCGCGCCCGCTGCTGCGCCTGCTTGCCGCCGCGCCACAGGAAGCTGGGCAGGTAGGACGTCAGCGCACCGCGCGTGCCCGGGGTTGCGGTCGCCGCTGCCGCCCCTGCCGTCTTGCCCTGCCCCGTCCACACCGCCGGCAGTCCCGCCTGCTCCGCCAGCTGCGCGCTCACTTGCGGCACGATCGCGCGCCCACCCACGCCCGCGGCCAGCAGCGCCGGCAGTGCCAAGTGCAGCGGTAGGCGGATCGGCGACTGAGCGGCAGACGGGGGCGGAAACTCCACCCGCAGCCGAGGAACAGACAGCAGGGCGGGCTCGCTGTGGAGGCACGCGC
>JBKBXH010000418.1:0-508 GCA_046313655.1 Thermomonas sp.
CACGAGCTGTTGAGCATGCCCATGCTCTTTGGCTTCTCGCCCTCGCTAGTGCCGCGCCCCGAAGACTGGCCCGCCACTGCGGAGGGTGCGCGCGCGTGCGCGGCCTGCAATGGCACGCGTGACGCTCACTCGCATGGGCCCGCTGCTTCCCAACGCAGTGACGGGCACCTGGTTCCTGGACGCGCCCGCCTCCTTCACGCCGCCCGAGCACGTGGCCCGCTTCCTGGCCGCTGGCGAGCCGCCCGTGTGCGTGAACTTTGGCAGCATGATGCTGGTGGAGGAAGGCGGCGCCACCGACACGTTCGCGGTGCACTTGAACAGCCGGCCTTGGGCCACTGTGACTGTGCACATCGAGCCCAGCACGCAGCTGGAGTTCGGCGCGCAGTGGCTGGCCTTCTCCATGTCCAACTGGCGCCTGCCGCAGACCGTGGTCGTGACCGCCATTGACGACGACCTGGATGAGGGCTTCCACCAGGCTCGTGTGCAGATGGTGGCTGGGTCGGCCGAC
>JBKBXH010000419.1:0-506 GCA_046313655.1 Thermomonas sp.
GGTTCGCTGCGCCGCGCACGTGCTCGCGCACCGCCACCGCCGGCGACCCCGCGCCCGTCAGCGCCGACGCGTCGGCCACCAGCAGCGGCAGGTCGCCCGCGTTGGACACACAGGTCACCCACCAGGTGTAGCCTTGCCGGGCCGGCTGGTTGGCCGGTGCGGCTTCCCGCGACACGTGCACCGCGCCAATGCGCTGCTCGCCGCCGGGCCCGAACGCCAGCCCCTGCAGCGCCGCCGCCAGCTCCGCCGCGGTGGCGGCCGCCGGGATGGCAGCCGACTGCTGGCCGCCGGCGCCCAGGGCGAGGCGGAAGGCGCCGCCCAGCAGGTTGGCGTCCGACACGGTGGCGAAGCTCACCGCGGCGCCCGTGCCCGTCAGCGCGCTGCTGCCCAGCCGCAGCTGCGGCAGGTCGCCGGTGGGGTCCACAAAGGTCACGGTCCAGGTGTAGCCAGCCGCCGCGGAGCCGGAGCGCGTGACCTGCACCTGCCCCACGTTGGGCAGCGCCTCC
>JBKBXH010000420.1:0-505 GCA_046313655.1 Thermomonas sp.
TGAGCAGTCGGTGGGTGCCGATCACGATGTCGACGCTGCCGTCGGCGAGCCCCTCGATGACCGCGCGGGCCTCCTTGTCGGTCTGGAACCGGCTCAGCCCCTTGAGGGTCACCGGGAAGCCGGTCATCCGCTCGGCGAAGGTGGAGAAGTGCTGGGTGACCAGCAGCGTGGTCGGCACGAGCACCGCCACCTGCTTGCCGTCCTGGATTGCCTTGAACGCCGCCCGGACCGCGATCTCGGTCTTGCCGTAGCCCACGTCGCCACACACCAGGCGGTCCATCGGCACGGTGCGGCGCCTGTCGGCCGTCACCTCGTCGACGGTGCTGAGCTGGTCGGCGGTCTCCTGGAACGGGAAGGCGTCCTCGAGCTCCCGCTGCCAGGGGCTGTCCGGCCCGAAGGCGTAGCCCTGGGTGGCCTGCCGCGCGGCGTACAGCTTGATCAGCTCGGCCGCGATCTGCCGGACCGCCTTGCGGGCGCGACCCTTGCGCTTGGCCCAGTCGGCGCC
>JBKBXH010000421.1:0-504 GCA_046313655.1 Thermomonas sp.
AAACACGGTGAAAACAGCGTCGGGATCTACTGCTGGACCAACAGGGGCACTGCCCACAACAACGTGATTGTTGGGTTCACCACGGGCATCCAGAACTGCGTGTCCTCCCACAACTCCGTGAACACGAACAACTAGGCCCGTGCCTCGCCCGCATGTGCCAGGCAGGTCCGGGCGATGAGTTCATCGTCCCAGTCCAGCGTGAGCGCTCCGTCCTTGAGTGAGAGCGCCAGGAAGTTGTAGACGTTGCGCGCGTACATCTCGCTGGCGTGCTGGGCACCCAGCGACGCCAGGTTGAGCGGGCCGGCGATGGTGACCCCGGCCACCTCCACGCGCTCGCCGGGGCGGGTGAGTTCGCAGTTGCCGCCGGTCTCCGCGGCCAGGTCCACGATCACGCTACCGGGCTTCATCCCGTCCACCATCGCCGCGGACAGGATCTTCGGCGCCGGCCGTCCCGGCACTGCGGCGGTGCACACCACCACGTCGATGCCCTTCAGGTGCTCGCCC
>JBKBXH010000422.1:0-503 GCA_046313655.1 Thermomonas sp.
TGAGCGACTTTAGCATCCGCACCTCCCTGCGTGCTCACGCGTGCGACACTGAGCCAATGCCCACGCCCGTGCGCGCACTTTGCCACGCTACGCACCGTCGGTATCGATACACCGCATGAGCGAGCAGGAACAGCGCCACAGCGGCTGTGAGCAGCATGAACACGATCCCCGTCACGGTGTGCGAACCCAGCTCGGCCACCACCACCCCAAAGCCAGCAACCGCTGCCACAGGAAGTGCGTACATGCGACCCAAGGTGTGAGGGGGGCGCAAGGTGGGCGAACTCGGGCGCGCGAACGAACCGATGGCAGTGCGCACCCAGCTCAACATGGTGCGTTCCTGCGCAGCGCACGGTGAGCACCACCACCAGCGCAGCGAACAAAGCCTACGCACCGACGCAAGCACAGAGCCCACATAGTCTCCCATCCGGACGCCATCGGGGACGCCAGGGATATGCGCTACCGGCGCCCCAGGCCACCCCGTGGCCGCCAGCGCGCCCCCAGCC
>JBKBXH010000423.1:0-502 GCA_046313655.1 Thermomonas sp.
GCGGCCCAAGGCTCAACGACACCGCGGACGCGTCGCTGACCGGCAGCCCAGGCGGGCGGAAGCGGCACTATTTCGACCGCGAAGCGGCTGCAGAGCTGGGCTTGAAATCATTGATGCGCGGCCTGCTGGAGCCGCTGCTGCAGGTGCTCGACCGCCCCGGCCTCTTCCGCTTCCTGGACGCCTGCGCCGCCGCTGCCTCGCCCGCCGCTGCCTCGCCCGCCGCTGCGCCGCCGCGGGGAGACGAGGCAGGCGCTGCGGGCTCGCCCGGCGCGTCGGGCGCTGGGCAGACGGCGGGCGCGAGCGCGGGCCCGGCGAGCGCTGGCGAGGCGGGCGTCGCTCGCGTGTTCCGTCCCGGCGATGCCGCGGTGGACACGCACGTGCCGCCCGACCAGCAGACCATTGACCCGAACGCAGTGGAGGGGTTTACCTGCCACGTTTGCAAGGGCGAGCTGAGCGCGTGCTACATGCACTGCCTCGGCTGCGAGCGCCTGCTGTCCAAGGA